>JAISSL010000270.1 GCA_031273145.1 Zoogloeaceae bacterium
ACAAGCCTGCAAATTCACAATTAACAAAATCACAGTATTCCCAAGAACTGTTGAATTCCTCATAGAAAAAAATAACGTTTTTGATGGTTATGCGTTGTGTGTCGACTTCCTTGAGACGCAATTTGGCATCCTTGAGGTACTCATAGACCTTGCCAAGATCACTGACTTTTTTCTTGCCGAACAGCGACAAACCCTCTGCCGGAGCCGCTGCCAGAGACAACAAGGATGCCAAAAAACGGCGGCGGGTTTTATCGGACGGATTAAAAGGCATGGCGGGTTTTTAAAAAACATTGCCGCCCGCAAGACCGGGGGCGACGCCCATTGCTTCCCGCACGTCCCGCATGGTTTCCCGCGCCAGTTCCCGTGCTTTTTCGCTGCCTTCCGCGAGAATGTTCTGCACGAGATTGACATCCGCTTCGTAAAACCGGGCGCGTTCCTGCATGGGCGCGAGTTCTTTCAGAATGCCGTCTATGACCGGCTGTTTGCATTCCAGGCAACCCATGCCCGCGCTCTGGCAGCCTTTTCTAACCCAATCCCGGCATTCTTCATCGGAATAGACCTGATGCAGTTGCCAGACCGGGCATTTTTGCGGGTCGCCGGGGTCGGAACGGCGCACCCGCGCCGGGTCGGTGGGCATCGAGCGGATTTTTTTCGTGATGGAATCGGGCGCGTCCCGCAGAGCAATGGTGTTGGCGTAGGATTTGCTCATCTTCTGCCCGTCCAGGCCGGGCATTCGGGAGGCGTCCGTCAACAGCGCGTCCGGCTCGGCCAGAATCATCTTGCCGGAACCTTCCAGATAGCCGAACAGCCGTTCCCGGTCGACGACGGATAGATGCTGAATGTCATCCAGCAGCGCGTGCGCCTGGTCAATGGCTTCCCGATCGCCTTCCTGCTGATAGCGAACCCGCAGTTCTTCGTAATGACGCGCTTTCTTGCTGCCCATTTTCTTGATGGCTTCCCGCGCCTTTTCCTCAAAATCCGGCTCGCGCCCGTACAGATGATTGAAGCGCCGCGCAATTTCGCGGGCGAATTCGACGTGGGGAATCTGGTCTTCGCCGACCGGCACCTTGCTCGCGCGATAGATGAGAATATCGGCAGCCTGAAGCAGCGGGTAACCCAAAAAACCGTAGGTCGTCAAATCTTTGCCCGCCAGCTTTTCCTGCTGGTCTTTATAGGTAGGCACCCGTTCCAGCCAGGCCAGCGGCGTCATCATCGAAAGGAGCAGATGAAATTCGGCGTGTTCCGGCACATGGGACTGAACAAAAAGCGCGGCCTGAGCGGGATCAACCCCGGCGGCCAGCCAGTCCACCACCATATCCATGACGTTTTTCTGGATGTGGTAGGGATTGTCGTACTGGGTCGTCAGCGCGTGCCAGTCGGCCACGAAGAACAGGCAGGGATATTCGTGTTGCAGGCGCGCCCAGTTGGACAATACGCCGTGGTAATGCCCCAGATGCAGCGCCCCGGTAGGGCGCATCCCGGAAAGTATGCGTTCAGGATACATGGTGGATAACCGTCGTCAAAAAAGGGTTTTCAGAAGGGTGAGCGTCATTTGCATAAGCGGATTCAGAATGGCATCCAGTATGCCGGAAAAAAGTAGCAGCAACAGGATGAAGATGCCATAAGGCTCGATTCTCGCATAGGGAATTGCCAGCCGCATTGGCAGGACGCTCACCATGATGCGCCCTCCGTCCAGTGGCGGCAGGGGCAGGAGATTCAAGAGCATCAGTGCCAGATTGATTATGACGCCATAAAAACACATCTGCAAAAGGGCGTTGGCAAACGCCGATTCCGGCGGATTGGCAATCTGCCCTTGCAGGAACATCCAGCCGATTGCCATAACGAGATTGGCAAAGGGACCGGCAACCGCAACCCAGCGCATATCCCGCTTGGGATGGCGCAGACGGGCAAAATTGACCGGCACCGGCTTGGCATAGCCAAAGGCAAACGCGCCGTTCGTTACCCAAAGCATCAGGCCGGGTAGCAGCAGCGTCCCCACAAGGTCAATATGAACAAGCGGATTCAGGGTGACGCGCCCGGCCAGCGCGGCGGTCGGGTCTCCCAATTTAAGCGCCGCATAGCCGTGCGCCGCCTCATGCAGGGTAATCGCCATGAGAATGGGCAGGGTGGCGATAATGAGCGTCAGTATCCAGTCGTTAGCCATGAAGTTCCTTAGCGCCATTCAGGCGGCAAGACGCGCCGGGGGTTTGCCTGCTGAATTTGAAAACAAACCCCCGCCCCTTCGGGGCACCCCCTTTGAAAAGGGGGCTTGGCATAGTCCCCACTTGCAAAGGCTTGCAGGCGGCAAGTAAAGCAGGCGCAGAATGATACGCGCCCGAACCGAAAACGCTTTCCATCCTCATCGCTTTTTCTCAGTGAGAAGCTCTTTGAAATTCGGCACAGTTTCCCTTGCGCCCTTTTCAACGGTTCTAAGAAAGATGGGAAGCATCACTGAGTACGAATCCGCACTCGGACATAATTGGTAAGAAGAAGAAAAGTAATGCCAGTGCCGGGAAGGCGTTTTAAATTGTTCCCACGGCTTAAGGTTTGCCTGGAACCCGACATATTCGGCAACGGTTTCGCCCGTATTCCGCTCCATCAGCGTGATTCTGCCACGCGCAACCCAATGGGCGCGGTCTTCAAGGGTAGAAATGTCCTCAATCGAAAGCGCATATCTGGCGCTGGGCGCATCAACCGGAAGATCGAAACGCGTCAATCCTGACGTGTATACTTCATATTCCTCCAGAATTTTCGCCTTAGACCATCCTTTATCACGCCATGCCTTTGCTTGCAGAGAATCCTTGAGTACCCGTTCGCGCAATCCGGCCTGCTCCCAAAAAGCCTTGCGGGCGCGCTGGATGTATTTTCCCTTGCCGGTCTCAATGAAAAATTTTTGCTCTAGCGCTTCGGATGGTGGTTCCTTATCCACCGCCCACCACCATGTCTTTTCCAACGAATTGTCGTCATCCCAGGGAATAGCGTATCCGTACTGGATTTCCTTGAAGTAGACTTCCTTCGGAGCCAACTCCAGCAACGGCAGAAGCGCATTTCCCCGGTTGTTGAGAACTAGAATGCCTTCGTTCAGATCAATGCCGGACTTGATGAACAACCGCTCGTCCTTCTCGCAGGCGGTTTTCAGATAGTCGCGCACTTGCGGAGCCAGAGCTTTGACTGCTTCCTGTTTCTTCCGCTCAGTCTTCTCAACTACCGTTTGACCCGCCATTATTGGAATCACTATTGGAGTCACTACAACCGCTGCGGCAAGATACGGTATTATGATGTGCGGTCCCACGAAGCCGGACTGACCGCCTTCGCCTCCTACAACGGCGCAACCGCTCAGGTTCACGGCGATTAGAGCCACAACAAACCGTTTCCGGTAGGACGAAAAAAAATCCGTCAGGCCGCGTTTCATGGGTTGAGCATCCATCATGCAATCTCCTGAATGAGCGTCATTTTGGCTTATGGTACCCATTTTTGCCCTCGCCCGCCGTCATTCAAAACCAAAGGTGGCAAGCGCCCCTTTGCCGGCGCGTACCAGAACCGGAGCGGCGTCAGTCAAGTCAATCACGGTCGTAGGCTCCGTGCCGCAAATGCCGCCATCCAGCACCAAATCAAGCCGTCCGCGCAGACGGTCGCAAATCTCCCAGCTCTCGGATAACGGCAGTTCATCGCCTGGCAAAAGCAGGGTCGCGGTCAAGAGCGGTTCCCGGTGTTCCGCCAGCAACGCCTGCGCGACCGGATGATCGGGGACGCGCAGGCCAATGGTCTTGCGCCTGGGGTGCATGACCCGGCGCGGCAATTCCTTGGTGCCTTCCAGAATGAACACATAGCTGCCGGGAGTCGCCGCCTTCAAAAGACGATATTGACGATTATCCACGCGGGCATACTTGGCAATGTCGGACAAATCCCGGCACATCAAGGTCAGATGATGGCGTTCATCCAGTTCGCGCAAGGCGCGCAGGCGATCCAGCGCCTCCTTGTCACCCAAATGACAGCCCAGGGCGTAGCAGGAATCCGTCGGAAAGGCGATCACCGCGCCCTCCTGCAAGCGCCGCGCGGCTTCGGCAATGGCGCGAGGATTGGGATGTTCGACGTTCAGAATATACGGCATCGGGTTCTCAATCCTTGAACAGATTTGCCACGCACGGCAAATCTTCCGGGATGGGCGCGAATTCACCCAGATGCGCGAAAGATTCAGGCGGGCCGTGAAAATCCGAGCCGCCAGAAGCATAAAACCCAAATTTTCGCGCCAGTTGCGCGAAATGCCGGGTGTGATTCGGCGTATGGGAACTGCTGGAAACTTCAATGGCTTCGCCGCCCTCTTCCTTGAATCTGGATAAAAACCGCTGCATCGCCGCGCCGTTCATGTCGTAGCGTCCCGGATGCGCCACCACCGCTATACCGCCAGCCGCCTTGATCCAGGAAAGGCATTCAAACGCCTGCGCCGTTTCATAATGAACATAACCGGGCTTGCCGGGCGCCAGATACCGGGTAAAAACCTTTTTCGGCTCGCGGAACACGCCAATTTCCACCAGATAGCGGGCAAAGTGGGCGCGGGAAATCAGGGAAGGGTTGCTCGCGTGGCGCAACGCGCCTTCGTAAGTGCCGGGAATGCAGACTTCTGCCAGCAGGTCGCCCATTTTTTTCGCCCGCGTAATGCGCCCTTCGCGGATGGTAGCCAATCCCGCCAGCAGTTCCGGGTTGGCGGGATCGAAATCAAGCCCGACAAGATGGATGGAAGCGCCTTCCCAGCCGGTAGATATTTCCACGCCGCGCGTAAAACGCATTCCAAGGGCGCGGGCGGTGTCATGCGCCCTGGCAAGCCCGCCCACGTCGTCGTGGTCGGTCAGCGCCAGATGCTTTATGCCGCGCTCTGCCGCCTGCGCGACCAACGCCTCCGGCGGCAGAAAACCATCGGAAACATTGGAGTGGCAGTGAAAATCAAAAGACTGAACAGGCGAGCGCACGGATAA
>JAISSL010000291.1 GCA_031273145.1 Zoogloeaceae bacterium
GATGTAGATAAGAGCCATTTTCATGCGCCTCGCGGGAAAAAAGCCAGTAAAACTCGGCGAAGTGCTTAGGGTTACGAAAGTCGCCGTAATGCCAACTCTTATAAACCCGTTCCAACGCGGTACTATCCGGGCGCGGACGGCGACGACAATCCAGTACCCGGATTTGCGCGAAGTTCGTCAATACCACCATTGACATACCCGCGCTGAAGCCATAGCGCAAGGTCTGAAAATGCGCGTCAATATCCTGATCCAGATGAATGCTTGGCTTCTTGGCCTCAACATAAAACCTCGCGTTGCGAAAATTGGGCGCAAGGTAAAAGGCATAATCAGCGCGTTTCTGGGCGCGGGCGTTATAGACAATCAGCCCGGATTCAATCTTGACTTCCTGCTCGTAAGGGTTGTGCTGATGCTCATGGTCGACATCCCATCCAAGCGCCTTAAAGAGCGGGTCAATAAAATCCTTACGCGCTTCTGCTTCCTGATAGTCCGTCTTAAGATACTTCTGGACATGACCATCGAAGCGGTCAATCAGTTCGACAACCTTGGCGTGCGCCTGCAAGAAGGCTTCATTGGATGCGGTTGTGGTCATGCCATTAACTCTCGCTCAACTGAAAATGGCGCAGCGTGCGCCGGATGGGAGGACGGTCGCGCTGCCCGTTTTCCCGCTCAGGGTGCTGGATGGAACTCATGACCGCCAGGGCGCGGGCAACCCGTTCGTTTAAACTCCCCTTGGGCAGCCGCCCGTGGGTATCGGGCTGGCCTGCGGGAATTCCGGTCAGGTATTCCATCGTTTCATCCACCGTCATGACAGGATAGATATGAAAGCGCCCGGACGCAACCGCTTCCATCACATCCGGGCGCAGCATCAGGTAGGTCACACTGGCGGCGGGAATCAGAACGCCCTGCTCGCCGCTCAAACCCCGCGCAACGCAGAGATCATAGAATCCTTCGATTTTTTCATTGACGCCGCCAATCACCTGCACCTCGCCAAACTGATTGACCGAGCCGGTCAAGGCCAGACTTTGCCGGATGGGAACCCGCGCCAGGGCGGATAACAACGCGCACAGCTCCGCCAGCGACGCAGAATCGCCTTCCACTTCGCCGTAAGACTGCTCGAACACCAGACTGGCCGAAAGCGAAAGCGGTTGCTGGCGGGCATAGCGGGCGGCAAGAAAGGCGGTCAGGATGAGCACGCCCTTGGAGTGAATCGCGCCGCCCAAATCGGCCTCCCGTTCAATATCCACCACGTCGCCATCGCCCACCCGCGCCGTCGCGGTAATCCGCGCCGGATGTCCGTGGATGACGCCCGCCACTTCCACCACGACCAGGGCATTGACCTGCCCAATGCGCTCGCCTTCCGTGGAAATGAGAATGCTGCCTTCCAGCATGTCTTCCAGCACCCCAGACGGATAGCGGCTGGCGCGGCGGGTTCGCGCGGCAAGCGCGGCATCAATGGCGGGACGTTCGATAATCCAGTTTTCCGCAGAACCGGCCTGGGCATGAAATTCCGCCTCGCGCATGAGGTCGGCCATGAAGTGAATGTCGAGCGACAAGCGTCTGGCATGACCGGAATGACGTGCCGCCTCTTCAATCAGGCGCGCAATGGCCGCCGCCGAAAAGGGCGGCAAACCCGCCTCATGCCCCACCCCTGCCAGCAGGCGGGCAAAATACCGCTCGTTTTCTTCTGTGCGCGGAATTTCATCGGAAAAATCGGCGGATACTTTGAACAGATCGCGGAAATCCGGGTCATTCTCGATCAGCAATTCGTAGAGATGGCGCTCGCCAATCAGGATGACCTTCAACGAACAGGGCGCTTCTTCCGGGCGCAGGGAAACCTGGGTGGCCCACCCTTGCGCCTCGGCGGGCGGCTCAATGGCAATGCGCCCGCTCTTCAAGGCGCGTTTCAAGCCATCCCAGGCAAAGGGTTGCGCCAGCAGACGATGCGCGTCCAGAATCAGATAGCCGCCATTCGCCCGGTGCAGAGCGCCTGCGCGAATCATGTCGAAGCGGGTATTCTGCCCGTGCGCGGAAGCGTTGTGCTCGATGCTGCCGATCAGGTTGCCAAAGCCGGGATTGTCTTCCGAAATGACCGGCGCGCCCTGGGTTTCGCCATGATCCACCAGCAGATTGACCTGATAGTTTCGCAGCGCGGCATACAGGGACATCCCGCCCCCTTCCGCCTCTTCTTCCGGCGCAAGGCTCTCCTCATCTTCTTCGGATTCATCCGGCGGCGGACTGCCCCGCACCACCCGGTCAATCACGTCGTCGCTCACCGCGTCAATGAAGGAAATGACTTCCGCAAGGTCGGCATGGGCGCGGCGTAACGCCCTGGTCAAATGCGCCAGCGTCGGGCGCAGGGCATGGCGAGCCGCGCGCGCTACCGCGCGGTTCAAGTCCTGCCGCCAGCCGGGAAATTCCGCCAGCAAATCCGCCAGCCGGTCGCCCCAGGTCGCCGCCAGTTCCTCGTACTTTTGCCGCTCGGATTCGGAAAGCGCCTCAAAGGCTTCGGTCGGCATGGGTTCTTCGCCCGCAAGCGGCGTGAACACAAAGCCTTCCGGCGTGTTCAACAAGCCCAGCCCATCCTGTCGACAGGCGCGATCCAACCCGGCCAATGCCTCTTCTTCCCGTTTTTTATGCTGCGTCCGCAGGGCTTCAATCCGCTGGACATGGCTATCGGCTTCCAGCGCCGATTCAATGGCAGAAGGCAATTCGCGGCAGAACCGCTGCAAATCCGCTTTCAGCAAAGCGCCCCGTCCGGCAGGCAGGCGCAAAAGGCTTGGGACGCGCGGATTGGCGAAATTGTGCAGATAGCAGGAATCGGGCGGCGGCCGCTCCTTGGCGGCTTTTTCTCTCGTCAAGCGGAAAGCGGTAGCATGGCGGCCTTCGCCGGGGCGTCCCATGACAAAGACGTGATAGCCGGGATGGTTCATGGCAAGGCCAAAGGCAATCGCCTCTTCCGCCCGCTTCTGCCCAAGCGCGAAGGGCAGTGGTTCCAGTTCGTCGCTGCGGGAAAATCCAAGCGACTCCGGCAGGGTCAATTGCCGCAAATTCGTACAGGGGAGTGGGTTCATGTCTTACATCAAAACAATGTCGTATTGTTCGGCAGCATAGCTGGCCTCGGCCTGAAGGGAGATGGGCTTGCCGATTTCATCGGACAGGAGCGCCAGCGCCTGCGATTCTTCTTCCTGAAGCAGGTCAATGATTTCAGGCCCGGCCAGCACCCGATATTCGCGGGCATCGAACTGCCGCGCCTCGCGCAGCAGTTCGCGCAGAATTTCGTGCGCCATCGTCCGCGCCGTCTTGACTTCGCCCCGTCCGCCGCAGGTAGGGCACGGCTCGCAAAGAATGTGGGAGAGGGATTCGCGGGTGCGCTTGCGGGTCATCTCCACCAACCCCAGAGCGGTAAAGCCATTGACCGTAATGCGGGTATGGTCGGAGGCCAGCGCCTTGTTGAATTCGGAAAGGACGGCCTTTCTGTGTTCCGGGTTTTCCATGTCAATGAAATCAATGACGATGATGCCGCCCAGATTCCGCAGCCGCAATTGTCTGGCGATTGCCTGCGCCGCTTCCAGATTGGTCTTGAAAATCGTGTCGTCGAAATTGCGGATGCCGACAAAGCCGCCGGTATTGACATCAATGGTGGTCATCGCCTCGTTCTGGTCGAGAATCAGATAACCGCCCGATTTCAGGTCGACCCGACGCGCCAGAGCCTTCTGCATTTCTTCTTCCACGCCGTAGAGATCGAAGAGCGGGCGCTGATTGCCGTAGTATTCCAGCAGGGGCGATACCGCCGGGGTGTATTCGGCGGCGAATTCCTGCAATTGCCGGAACTGGGCATCCGAATCCACCACAATCCGCGACGTTTCGGGACTGACGCAATCGCGCAGCACCCGGTGCGCCAAATCCAGCTCAAGATAGAGCGGCGCGGGCGCGCCGATGTTTTTGGCGCGTTCATGGATGTCGTGCCAGAGCTTGCACAGATAGGCCATGTCGCCTTTCATTTCCTCGTCGCTTGCGTTTTCCGCGATGGTGCGGACGATGAAGCCGCCCTCTTCTCCATCTGGCACGAGCGCGGTCAAGCGGGTTCGCAGGGATTCGCGCCCCGCTTCATCTTCAATTCGCTGCGAGATGCCGATGTGCTTTTCCTGCGGCAGATAGACCAGCATCCGGCCTGCCAGGGAAATCTGGGTGGAGAGACGCGCGCCCTTGCTGCCCAAGGGGTCCTTGATGACCTGCACCATGAGGCGCTGGCCTTCCGAGAGGATATGTTCGATGGGACGTTCGCGCCCATGTTCGCTGTTGCTGGCGTTGCCGCCATTGCCGTTGCCATTGCCGTTTTCGCGCGGTTGCCAGATATCTACTACGTGCAGGAAGGCCGTGCGCTCCAGCCCGATGTCAATGAACGCGGATTGCATCCCCGGCAGGATGCGGCTCACCCTGCCCAGATAGATGTTGCCCACCAGCCCCCGGCTGGCGGTACGTTCGATGTGCAGTTCCTGGACTACGCCCTGCGCGAGAATGGCGACGCGGGTTTCCTGCGGCGCAAAATTGATGAGAATGGATTCTGTCATGAAAACAACCCTGAAAGCTACGGACGGATTCTACATGAAGCCGTCTCCTGCGGACGGCAATTGAAAAAACATCGGTCTTGCAGGAGGCTATTGGTCATGCAGATGGCGGTTGAAAACCACCTTTTTGAAAGGGCCGTGTCAGCTTTGCGCTGTGTCCTGTTAAATGCTTGACATTTAACGTTTGCCGTTATACCCTTGTGTTCATCATGATCCAATCGTTCAAATGCCCGGAAACCCAACGCCTCTTTACGGGCAAATCCGCGCCGAGTTTTGTCAATATCCAGCGCGTAGCGGAACGAAAACTCGCCATGTTGCACTATGCCATCAATCTGGAAGACCTGCGGATGCCGCCCGGCAACCGGCTAGAAAAGCTCTCCGGCGACCGCGCTGGCCAACACAGCATCCGCATCAACGACCAATGGCGCGTATGTTTTATATGGCGCGCTGGCGAGGCATTTGAGGTTGAGATTACCGACTATCATTGAAGGAGAACCATCATGCCGCAAAATGGAATGCGCCCGATTCATCCCGGTGAAGTGCTGCGCGAGGAATTCATGATTCCGATGGGCATTTCTGCCAGCGCATTGGCGATTGCCCTTCGCGTACCTGCCCCGCGTATAAACGACATTGTGCGGGAAAAGCGCGGCATTACTGCGGATACGGCGCTTCGGCTTTCTGCCTGCCTTGGCACCAGCGTGGAATTCTGGATGGGGCTTCAGGCTGGATACGATACTGCCTGCGCTCGTGAAACGCTCGCCGATGTGCTGGCAGGCATTCAACGCCTTGAGGTAGCCGCCCCGGCGTGAGGAAAAGCCGCTCCTTCGCCTTCCATCGCCTCACATGCGGGGGCTGGTTGTCATTCTGCGCGAAGTCGCGGAATCCATAACTGTAATGGGACGCAGGTTGCGTCCCCTACGAGGCATTTCAGATTGCAAGGAGTTCCCGCAAATGGCAATGACTTTGGATTGCCCTGTAGGGGCGGCGGATGCCGTCTGCAAGACCTGCCGCCCGCAAAAATCCGTCATTCCCGCGAAGGCGGAAGTTTAGTGCGTTTGCGTCTCTCCCTCGTCATTCCCGCGAAGGCGGGAATCCAGGATTTTTAAACCGGCATGGCACGGCGGTACATCATTCCTCTCACGCGAAAACACCACGTCCTTGCTGGATTCCCGCCTTCGCGGGAATGACGGAGTGAGTACTGATACGCTCTGGATTCCCCGTCACGCGGGAATCCAGTCAGAATCCTGGGGAGAGGGGAATGTACGCAGAAGAGGATTTTCTTTTGTGGGTGGGTTATAATGTATGGCAGAGGTCTTACAAAGGACAAGGTATGCCGGTATTGCATTGGTTGACGAGGGACGAGGATTTGCAAGCCGCTGGCAGGGCGGATTATCGTCTGTTGGTCGAAGACCCTGCGCTTGGCGGCGGCGACAGGGATCACGCCGAAAACATGATGATTCAGGGCGACAATCTGGAAGCCTTGAAAGCCTTGCTCCCATTCTATGCCGGACAAGTCAAGTGTATTTTTATTGACCCGCCGTACAACACCGGCAGCGCGTTCGCGCATTATGACGACAATTTAGAGCATACGACCTGGCTGTCTATGATGTATCCGCGTCTTGAATTGTTGCGGGAGTTGTTGGCGGAAGAGGGTAGCATCTGGATAACGCTTGACGATAATGAATGCCACTATATGAAAGTTGTTTGCGACGAGGTTTTTGGGCGGGCAAACTTTGTAGGAAATGCTTTATGGGAGAAAGCAGACAGTCCTAGAATGGACGCTCAATTCTTCTCTGTTCGCCATGACCATCTACTTGTTTACGCAAAAGATATGAAAAAGACTTTGTGGAACAAGCTAGTGACTGACGGCGCACCAGATCATTACGACAAAAAAGATACTTTGGGGCGCAGGTATTATTTGAAACCACTTCGCGCAATGGGAGGGCAAGGTGACTCACGGATTGCGCGCCCAACGTTGTATTTCCCGTTAATTGCCCCGGATGAATCGGAAGTTTTTCCTGTACGCCAAGATGGAACTGATGGTGCATGGCGCTGGAATAAGGACAAAGTTGAACAAGAAATTGACCGCATTGATTGGATTCAAGGGCGGAATGGCTGGACACCATACTATCGTATCTACGCCGAAGAAAACCAGACTCGTCCACCAGAAACTATTTGGTCTCATGGGGAAGTTGGAAGTAATCGAACATCGAAAGCTGAGATCAAGAAACTCTTTCCAGATTTTGTTCCGTTTAGCACACCGAAGCCAGAAGGCTTGCTTGAGCGAGTAATCCACATCGCCACAAATCCCGGTGACCTTGTGTTAGATTCTTTCCTGGGTTCCGGCACGACTGCCGCTGTCGCGCACAAGATGGGGCGTAGGTATATCGGCATTGAAATGGGTGAACACGCAAAAACGCATTGCGTCCCGCGTCTTAAAAGGGTGATTGAAGGCGAGCAAGGCGGTATCTCAAAATCTGTTCAATGGACAGGCGGCGGCGGTTTTCGTTTTTATACCCTTGGCGAGACGGTCTTTGACGATAAGGGACAAATCCGCGAGACCATAAAATTCGACCAGTTGGCGGCGCATCTTTGGTTTTACGAAACCAAAACTCCATTCAATAAACCGCGCTCACAATCGCCCTTTCTCGGCATTCACGGCAAGATTGCCTATGCCCTGCTTTACAATGGCATCCTGCGCGATAAAAGGGTCAATGGCGGCAATGTCCTGACGAGCAAAATGCTGGATATAATCCGCAAGGACATCGGCAATGCCGAATACGAAAAACTCGTGATTTATGGCGAATCCTCCCGCCTTGGCGCGGCTCGCCTCAAAACACTTGGCATTGAATTCAAACAAACGCCCTATGACGTGAGGTCAAAATGATATTGAAAACCTATCAACAGAACACGATGGATGTCCTGCAAAGATTTTTTGCGGACTGCCGCATGATGGGCGCGGAATCCGCCTATAAAAAAATCACGATGGAGCCGGAAATTGCCGCCCGTCTTGGAAAATTGCGCGGGGATTATGTGCGCTGGAATGCCATCCCGAATACGCCGCGTGTCTGCCTCAAAGTTCCGACTGGCGGCGGCAAAACCATTCTTGGCACATACGCGGTCAAGATTGTTGCCGATACCTGGCTTGAGCGCGAAAATCCCGTTATCCTTTGGTTTTGCCCAAGCGATACGATTCGCCGTCAAACGAGCGAGGCTTTGAAAAAACCGCGCCACCCCTATCGCATGTCACTGGACGCGCAGTTCGGCGGGCGCGTCCGCGTATTCGATCTTGATGAAAAATTCAATATCCGTCCGACGGACATCGAAAACAACGCCTGCATCATCGTTTCGACCATCCAGGCATTCCGCCAGAGCAATACGGACAAATACAACGTCTATCGCCACAACGAAAATCTGGAGCCGCATTTCACGCAGATTGCGGCAAGCGAAGGAATGGAAAAGAGTGATAAAGGCGCGATAAAATTCTCGTTTGCCAACCTGTTATTCCACCATCGTCCGATTGTGATTGTGGACGAAGCGCACAACGTCATTTCCGGCTTATCCCAGGAAATGCAGGGACGCCTCAATCCCTCTGCCATCGTGGAACTGACCGCCACGCCGCAGCTCAACAACAATACCCTTTACAACGTCCGCGCTACGGAACTCAAAGAAGAGGAAATGATAAAACTCCCGATTGAACTGCGCGAACATTTGGGGTGGGAACAGGCGGTGGACGAGGCGATTGCCAAGCGCGCCGAACTTGAAAAAGCGGCGGAAAACGAAAGGGAATATATCCGCCCCATCCTGCTCTTCCAGGCGCAGGATAAAAGCGGCGCGGTCACGGTCGAAGTCCTGAAAGATTATCTCATCCACACGGCAAACATTCCTGCCGCTGAAATTGCCATCGCCACCGGCGAGCAGAAGGAACTGGACGGCATTAATGTCTTTTCCAACGACTGCCCCATAAAATACATCATCACCATTGAGGCATTGAAGGAAGGCTGGGATTGCTCGTTTGCGTATGTCCTTTGTTCGCTTGCCAACATCAAAAGCGATACGGCAGTCGAACAGCTTTTGGGGCGCGTGATGCGTATGCCCTATGCAACATCGCGCAGAATCTCCGCCCTCAACAAAGCCTATGCCTATGTGCTTTCAAAAAGTTTTGGAGAAGCCGCTGACACGCTGGTTAAAAAGCTGGCGAATAAAGGCTTTGATGATACCGAAGCACAATCCGCCATTGAGCAATGTCCCACTGAGCTTGGCGGATTGTTCGGTCGGCGCGAAATAGACAAGGTGGATATTGAAAATCCGCTGCCAATCTCCGAAATTCCCGCCACCATCAAACTCGAAAACGGCGGTAAAACCATCGTGTTCACGGATAAGACAACCGCCGAAGATGTCGCGCTGGTTGTCAAGCGCGTTTCGCCGGAAAAGGCCGTTGAAATTCAAAACAAATTCTCGAACTTCAAACGGACAGACACAACGCCATCCGCAGCGCAATCGGGCGCGAAATTCTCCGTCCCGCGCATGATGGTCGAAATTCAGGGCGAAATGCTTTTCCCCGACCCCGACCGCATATTCGAGGAGTTCGATTGGGACATCGAAAAATTGATAAGCCCGAAACTGGAAAAGGAAGAATTCGACATCAAACCGCAAGGCAACAGCTTTATCATAGACCTGGACGGCAACAGCAGATTGTTCAATACATTTTCATACGAACAGCTTACCATGCCGGCAGTAGATGTCGAGAACTGGACGGCGGCAAACCTTGTTCTCTGGCTTGACCGCGCCTTGCGTCAGGACGATATACCGCAGCCACAAATGGTTGAATGGCTGCGTCAGGCAATCGAATACCTGACCGATACGCGCGGTTTGAAACTCTCCGCCCTCATGATTGCAAAATACGCGCTGGCAAACAGGATTGAGGCGAAAATCAAGGATGCGCGAAACAAAGCGCGTGAACAGGCGTTCCAAACGACGATGTTCGGGCGCGAGGGGCGCGTTATGCTTGATTTCGACAACGGGTTTGAATTTTCGGAATCCATGTATGACGGCGAAATGATGTATCACGGGCGCTATAAGTTCCAAAAACATTATCTCGGCGCATTCAAAGTCCCGCTGTTCGACGGCGACGAAAACGGCGAAGAGATTGCTTGCGCGAAAGCAATTGACGCGCTGCCGCAGATCAAATTTTGGCTCCGCAATGTTGCAAAGCACAGAAATTCATTTTGGCTGCCGACAAGCACAGACAAATTCTATCCCGACTTTGTAGCAATGCTCGAAGACGGGCGGATTCTGGTCGTGGAATACAAGGGGGCACACCTTAGCGACAACAAGGACACTAGGGAAAAGCGCATGATCGGCGAGTTGTGGCAAAAACAATCGGGCGGCAAAGGCTTATTCCTTATCGCCGAGAAAAAGAACGCCGACAGCCTGAATGTTTCCGAACAAATCAGGAAAAAGATAGGCGCATTGTAGGATGAGGGTTGGTTGTAAAAAATCAAAACCGCCCCGCCCGATTCGTGTTCAGATCTTCATCCGCGCCAAAAATGCGCCGGCGTGGGTGGCAGACATGGGCAGCCAGACGCGATGTCCCGCCCCCGGCGCGGCTTGCAGGGGAACGCCTTCGGCGTTTTCCATCCGTTCAACCGTCATGACGCAATTGCCCTCTGGATGCACGATTTCCAGCCAGTCTCCCACGGCAAAGCGGTTCTTGACGGTAATTTCCATCAGCTTGCGCTCCGGCTCAAAGCGCGCGGCATCGCCTACATACTGGCTCTTTTCCGAAGCGGAATGTCCGCGCTCATAGTTTTGGTAATCGGCAGGACGATGCGGGACATGGCGCTGATAAAAACCGTCGGTATAGCCGCGCTGCGCCAGATTTTCCAACGCGGCCTTGAGCAAAGGATTAAAGGGGCGACCCGCACAGGCGTCGTCTACGGCGGCGCGGTAGTTCTGGCAAGTCCGCGCTACGTAGTAGGCGCTCTTCGTGCGTCCTTCAATCTTGAGCGAATCCACCCCAATGGCAATCAGCCTTGCGACATGCTCAATCGCGCACAGGTCGCGGGAATTCAGAATGTAACTCCCGTGTTCGTCCTCTTCCAGCGGCATCCACTCGCCGGGACGGCTGGTCTCTTCAAGCAGAACCGGCGCGAGCGCGCCCGTTGCGTCTTC
>JAISSL010000091.1 GCA_031273145.1 Zoogloeaceae bacterium
GCCTGTTCCATCGCATTTTCCTCTTCGGCGCAAGGGCGGGCAAGGACAAAATCGGCAACCGGCTGGCGCAGATTTTTTTCACGCGGGTGTCCAATTCCCAACCGCAAGCGCCAAAAATCCGGCGTGGCAAGGGCAGCCTGAATGTCCTTCAAGCCGTTGTGTCCGCCATTGCCGCCGCCTTTTTTGAGACGAATCCCCCCCGGCGGAAGGTCAAGGTCATCATGCACCACCAGAATGGCCTCCGGCGTGATTCTATAAAAATGAGCCACGGCGCGAACCGATTGACCGGAACGGTTCATAAAGGTCATCGGCTGCAAAAACCAGAGTTCGCCCTGGCGGGCAAGCGCGCCATGAAAACGTCCATTGGGCGTAAGGGCAATGCCGAGTTTGCGGGCAAGGGCATCCAGAAAGCGAAACCCCGCGTTATGTCGGGTAGCTTCGTATTCCGAGCCGGGATTGCCCAAACCGACAATCAGGTTAGGCGCGAGCTGGCTCATGATTCATGAAAAAGGCCGCCTGCCCTGAGAGCAGAAAGGCGGCCTCTTTCCGGCAAAGAGCTTCAGGAAGGCGTTGCTGGCGCGGCTTCCGCACCGGGCGTTGCGCTTTCTTCTTCCGCGCCGCCGCCGCGTTTGACGATACAGGTCACGACCGTCTGGTCGCCGCCATGTACCAGCGCGGTCACGCCTTTCGGCAGGGCAAGCTGGGAGACGTGCAGGGACTCGCCCGCCGCAATTTCCTTCAGGTCAACCTCAATGAATTCCGGCAGATCAGAGGGCAGGCAGGAAATTTCAAGTTCGGTCATGATGTGCGCGATCTGACCGCCGCCCAGTTTGACGCCGGGGGCAATTTCCTGATTGATGAAGTGCAGCGGCACCTTCTGGTGCAGTTTCTTTTTCGCGTCAATCCGCTGAAAATCTACGTGCAGCACCAGCGGACGGTAGGCGTGCATCTGATAATCGCGCAGCAGCACCTGCTCCTTCTTGCCGCCCAGTTCGATGGTGAGCAGGGAAGAATGGAACGCCTCCTTACGCAGTCCCAAATAAAGCTGGTTGTGATCCAGTTCGATCACTGCCGGGGACTGTCCGGCGCCATAAATGATGGCAGGAACCTTGCCACTGCGACGCAGGCGGCGGCTCGCACTCGACCCTTGCGTTTCGCGGTTTTGGGCATTGAGAATAAATTGCATGATAACTCCATAAAAAAACGACCCGCGACCAGGCCGTGGTTGAAAACCCTATTCGATGAACAGGGAAGAAACAGAATCGTCGCTGCTGATCCGGCGGATGGTTTCCGCAAGAATCGGCGCGACGGAAAGCTGACGGATGCGCGAACAGGCATCGGCTTCCGCGCGAAGCGGAATCGTATCCGTCACCACAAGCTCATCCAGATCGGAAGTCTCGACCCTCGCTACCGCGCCGCCAGAGAGCACCGGATGGGTACAGTAGGCCACCACCTTTTTTGCGCCATGCGCCTTTAACGCAGTAGCCGCCTTGCAAAGCGTGCCTGCCGTATCAACCATGTCGTCCATGATGACGCAGGTGCGGTCTTTCACGTCGCCGATGATGTTCATGACTTCGGTAACATTGGCCTTGGGACGGCGCTTGTCAATAATCGCCAGATCGCATTCCAGCCGCTTGGCGAGCGACCGCGCCCGCACGACGCCGCCGTGGTCGGGCGAAACAGCCAGCGGATTTTCATAGTGTTGCTTGTGAATATCCTCAAGAAAAATGGGCAGGCCGTAGATGTTATCCACCGGAATGTTGAAAAAGCCCTGAATCTGCTCGGCGTGCAAATCCATCGTCAGTACCCGGTCGACGCCGGAGACCATCAACATGTTGGCGACCAGCTTTGCGGCAATGGAAACCCTGGATGAACGCGGACGGCGATCCTGACGGGCATAGCCAAAATAGGGAATGGCGGCGGTAATCCGGCCTGCGGAAGCGCGTCGCAGGGCATCCACTATCAGGAGAATTTCCATCAAATTGTCATTGGTGGGGGCGCAGGTCGACTGAAGCACGAAAACGTCGCGTCCCCGCACATGGTCGTGGATGTCCACGTTGACTTCGCCATCCGAAAAACGCCCGACGAGCGCCTGTCCCACCTGAACATTCAACGCGGATGCGACATCGGCAGCCAGTACCGCGTTGGCGTTGCCGCTAAAGACCATCAGATTTTCATAAGACATGGCGAATCCCAAAGCAGGTTCGGGCAGGTTTGCTCGCCTACCCGAAGGAATTTCTGGCTGGGGAAGAAGGATTCGAACCTTCGAATGCCGGAATCAAAATCCGGTGCCTTAACCAGCTTGGCGACTCCCCAGCGGCTCATCGCGGGCTTTCGCCGCGCAAAAGAGGGGCGCATTATACCGGGAATTTTCCCGCTTGCCAGTCCTTTTCTGAACGCAAACCGTAACTTTTCCCAAGGTGTGTGCGATAAATCAGAAGCGCGTATTTTTGTATACATGCCCTTGCGTGAAGCGCATAATACAGGGAACATAAGAATGTGCAGGTAGAATGTATTGAAGCATGGTAGGATGTTGACATGGATACTTTATTCCCCATGACGCAGGAACAAGCCTTGCGGGTCGCCTGGCTCAAATACCAGGCGCGTCCGGCTTTCGACAGTTTCGTCGAGTTTTCCTCGTTGCTCAACCATCTGACGGACTCGTTGCAGAAAACGAGTCAGGCGGGCTTGCTGTACGTCTGTCGCCAGCTTGAGCAGAAGGCGCTTGCCCTGTTCGGCGACGAGACGAGCCATCCGATACCCGACAAGGATATGGAAGAAATGGGCAACATGGTCGTGCGGATGTGTCAGTTGATGGGCTATTACGTGCGCTATTCTTCCCGGCAGCAGCATGACCGGCGGGCGGTGGGACACGCCCCGGCGGAAAATCCGGCGGAAAGTCCGGCGGAAGACCAGGATGATGCCGCCCAGCCCCAGCCGGAAGCCCAGGTTGAAGCCGCGCCAGAGGGCGCGGAGACCGGCAGAAGTAAAACAGGCATTACGACCATAGACATCCAGAATCGGGAAATCGTCCTGCTGGGAGGCGAAGAAGCCGGATGGCGCGACCTGATCGTGCAGTTGGGTTATTTCGGAATCAGGGCAAGGCAGGGCGAGTGGCGGGTTCCAGATGCGGATGATACCGATTTGAGCATTTATCTGGTGAACATGGTCGACCAGCCGGAAGAACGGCTCGATTTCCTGAGAATCCTGCGCGAGCGGCGTTCCATGGCATTGATTGTCTGTATGAACACGGTTGACGATTTTGTGTTCATCCATCGCGCCCTGCTGTCTGGCGTCGACCACTACCTGCTGGCGGACAAGGGCGCCTTGCCGAAGATTCTGGGATTGGTCATAGGCCATCAAAACGCGATTGAGGAGTCTTACCGGGTGCTGGTGGTGGAGGATTCAAAAACGGCGGCCTACGCCATACAGCGCAGCCTGGAATCGCACGGCTTCGTCGTCTCCATGCTGGATAAGCCGGTTCAGGTCTTGCAGGTGATTCGGAGTTTTCAGCCCGACCTGATCCTGATGGACATGTACATGCCGTACTGCACCGGGGTTGAAGCGGTGCGGGTCATTCGCCAGCATGATGAATTCCTGAGCATTCCCGTGATCTATCTTTCCGGGGAGACCAATGTCGGCTTGCAGGTCGAGGCGCTGCGTCTGGGCGGCGACCAGTTCTTGACCAAACCGCACAATCCGGTGCTGATGAACGCGGTCATCAAAAGCAAGATAGACCGTTACCGGGCGCTGCGCCGCTCGATGCAGAACGACAGCTTGACCGGCCTTTTGAACCATATCAGCAGCAAGCAGGCGCTGGTCGACGCGCTGAAAAAGCTGCCGGACGGGTATTGCCTGGATGTGGTCATGCTGGATATAGACAAGTTCAAGCAGGTCAACGATACGCACGGGCATCCCGTGGGCGATCAAGTGATTCGCAGCCTTGCCTGGCTTTTAAAGCAGCGTTTGCGGCAGAGCGACATCGTGGGACGCTATGGCGGCGAGGAATTCGTGTTGGGTCTGGTGGGCAAGATACCGGGCGGGGCGCGGGAATCACTGGAACATATCCGCGAGGACTTTCACCGCATTTCTTTCATCGGCGCGAATGAAGCCCCCTTTACCTCCAGTTTCAGCGGCGGATTGGCCAGCTTCCGCAAAGGAGAGGATGAACGGCTGGAACCCCTGCTGGAACGGGCGGATCGGGCGTTGTATCAGGCCAAGGAACAGGGACGCAACCAGATTGTCGTCGCGTCGTGAAATAGTCATTGGGGTTTGACATGGAAGAAAACAGACAAAAGTTCAGTTGGCAAAGCGCGCGGAAATTCCTGGCAGAGTCCGAGTCGCTCCCTATCTGGATACTGGCGGCGCTGATTCTGGGGAGCT
>JAISSL010000173.1 GCA_031273145.1 Zoogloeaceae bacterium
AAACCCGTCTTGCCCGCGTTGGCGGAAAAAGTGGAATCGTTCCTCAAGGTTGCCCCGCTCGTCTGGCAGGATGGCGCAACCCTGCTGCCCGCCGGACACGCCATTCTCCCCTATCAGCACCTGATGACCCGCATCGAACCGAAACAGATTGACCAGCTCATCGAAGCCAACCGGGCGGCTGCATCCGCCGCCGCAAAAGCCGCGCCCAAGGCCGCAGAGGAAGCCGGACAGGAAACGGCGATCATCAGCATTGATGATTTCATGAAGCTGGATTTACGCATTGCCCGCATCGTTGAGGCCAGTCCGGTTGAAGGCGCGGACAAGCTCGTGCGGCTCCTGCTCGACATCGGCGAAGAAAAACCGCGTCAGGTTTTTGCCGGCATCAAATCCGCCTATGACCCGGCTACGCTTACCGGACGGTTGACCGTGATGGTTGCCAACCTTGCGCCGCGCAAGATGAAATTCGGCCTTTCCGAAGGCATGGTGCTGGCGGCTTCCGACCCGGCGGGCAAGGCATCCGGCATCTATCTTCTTTCACCGGATACCGGCGCAACGCCGGGAATGCGCGTGAAATAACGCCGTCCGCAAAAACATGACCGAAGATTTTTCTCCTGAGGACGTGCCTGATAAAGATCAGGCTACGCCGCCTTTTCGTTTTGTCCATCTGCGCTGCCATAGCGAATATTCGATTACGGATGGGATTCTGCGCCTGGATGAAGCGGTCGGACGCGCGGAGGCAAACGGGATGCCGGCGCTTGCCATTACGGATTTGATGAATCTCTTTGCCCTGGTCAAGTTCCACAAATACGCGCAGGGCAAGGGGGTAAAGCCCATCGTGGGGGCGGACTGCTGGATTCTTAACCCGCATGACCCGGAACGTCCGAGCCGCCTTTTGCTGCTGGTCAGGAACCGGCAGGGGTATCGGCAGCTTTGCGAGCTTTTGACCCGCGCCTATACCGCCCCGGAACGTCTGGAAAAGGCGCAGGCGCGGCCACAAATTGCGCGGGAGTGGTTTGCCGAAATCGGCACGGATGGCCTGCTTGCCCTTTCCGGCGCGGCAACGGGCGATGTGGGCGAGGCCATTTTGGCGCGTCATCCGCAGGATGCAAAAAAGCGGGCGCTCTATTGGCGCGACCTCTTCCCCGGCGCGTTTTATCTGGAAATCCAGCGTCCGGGCTTGCCGGAAGATGAGTCGCTGGCTCAAGCAACGGTTCATCTGGCGATTGAACTGGCGCTTCCGGTAGTGGCAACCCATCCGGTGCAATTCTTGAAGCCGGAAGATTTTCGCGCCCATGAAGCCAGAGTTTGCATTGCGGAAGGCTACACCCTGGGCGATACCCGCCGTCCCCGCCTTTTTACCGACCAGCAATATTTCAAGACCCAGGAAGAGATGGTCGCGCTTTTCGGCGATCTGCCGGAGGCGCTGGAAAATACGCTGGAGATTGCCAAACGCTGCAATTTTGCGCTGACGCTGGGAGAGAATTTTCTGCCCTGCTTTCCCACCCCGGCAGACATCAGCCTGGAAGACTATCTGAGCCAACAGGCTGAAGAAGGACTGGCGCAACGCCTGCTCGAAATTTTCCCCGACCCGGAAGTACGCGCGGCGCGGCGGCCTGAATATGAGGAACGCCTGAAAACGGAACTGGCAACCATCGTCCAGATGGGCTTTGCCGGGTACTTCCTTATCGTGGCGGACTTCATCAACTGGAGCAAACAGAACGGCGTGCCGGTAGGGCCGGGGCGCGGTTCCGGCGCGGGTTCGCTGGTTGCCTTTTCGCTTGGCATTACCGATCTCGACCCTATCCCCTATGCCCTGCTTTTCGAGCGATTCCTGAACCCGGAACGGGTTTCGATGCCCGACTTCGATATTGATTTCTGTCAGGACAACCGCTATCGCACCATCGAATACGTGCGTAACCGCTACGGCAGAGAAGCCGTCTCCCAGATCGTCACCTTCGGCACGCTCTCTTCCAAGGCAGTGGTGCGCGATGTCGGACGGGTGCTTGATCTGCCTTTTTCGCTGTGCGACCGTATTTCCAAGCTGATTCCGGTGAAGGAAAACCGCCCCGTTCCGCTTGCCGTCGCGCTGGAAACCGAGCCGCTTTTGCGGGAAATGCTGGCGGGCGATGATAAAGAAGCCCTGGAAGAATTGTTCGGCCTTGCGATGCGACTGGAAGATTTGACCCGCAACGTCGGGATGCACGCGGGGGGCGTCTTGATTGCGCCGGGCAAGATTGTGGATTTTTGCCCCATTTATCAGGCGGCGGGTAACGACGCTTCGTCCGTCTCCCAGTTCGACAAGGACGACGTGGAAAAAATCGGCCTTGTCAAGTTCGACTTTCTCGGTCTCAAGAACCTGACCATCATCGAGCTTGCGCTTAATTACATCGAGCGGATGACCGGCGCGCGCCCCGACCTCAGAAACATGGGATTTTCCGATTCGGGAGCCTACAAAATCCTGCGGGAAGCCAATACGACGGCGATTTTCCAGGTTGAATCGGAAGGCATGAAAAAGCTCCTGAAAAAGCTGGGGCCGGATTGCTTTGAGGACATCATTGCCGTGCTTGCCCTGTATCGTCCGGGGCCTTTGGGTTCGGGGATGGTGGATGATTTTTGCCTGCGGAAAAACAAGCGGCAAAAGATAGACTATTTTCATCCCAAGCTGGAAGCCTGCCTCGCGCCGACTTACGGCATCATCGTCTATCAGGAACAGGTGATGCAAATCTCCCAGATTATCGGCGGATATTCTCTGGGAGGCGCGGATTTGCTGCGCCGCGCCATGGGCAAGAAAAAGCCGGAAGAGATGGCGCAGCACCGCGAAACCATTGCGGAAGGCGCGCGAAAAAAAGGGTTTGAGTCAGCCCTGGCCGAGCATCTGTTCGACCTGATGGCGCAATTTGCCGAATACGGCTTCAACAAATCGCACAGCGCCGCCTATGCGGTGCTCACCTACCAGACGGCCTGGCTGAAGGCATACCACCCGGCTGCGTTCATGGCGGCTACCCTGTCTTCGGACATGAACAATACGGATACCATCAAGGTTCTGTACGATGATTGCCTGAAAAACAGGCTTCGCATTCTGGGGCCGGACATCAATACCTCGGGTTATCGTTTTCTACCAGTGGATGAACAGACCATCCGGTATGGCCTGGGTGCTATCAAGGGGACGGGCGAACACGCCATTTCCGCCATTGAAAAGGCGCGGGAACAGGGCGGCGCTTTTCGGGATTTGTTCGATTTTTGCCGCCGCGTGGATAAGCGGCAGGTCAATCGGGGGACGATTGAAGCCCTGATTCGCGCCGGCGCGTTCGATAGCATTGACCCGGAACGCGACAAGCTCATCGCTTCGACCGGCATTGCCCTGGGAGCGGCGGAACATGCGGAAAAGAACGCCATGCAGAACAGCCTGTTCGATGCCTTTGCCGCAGACGAAAAGCAGATGCTGGCGCCGCAATATATTGCCGCCGGTCAGCCCTGGAACAAGCGGGAACGGCTGTCGCAGGAAAAACTCGCGCTGGGCTTTTTCTTTTCCGGGCACCCTTACGATAGCGTGCGTCAGGAACTTTCCCGCTTTATCCCCCGCGAACTGGCAAAACTGGCAACCGGACGGGAGACGACGCTCATTGCCGGAATCGTGAGCGGTCAGCGTACCCAGGCAACCCGGCGCGGCAAGATGCAGTTTGTCCAGTTGGACGATGGCACGGCTCAGGTTGAAGTCTCCATTTTCAATGAACTGCTTGAAAAGGAAGGCAAAAAAATCAAAGGCGACGAGGTGCTCATCGTGGAGGGAAAAATCAGTCAGGATGGCTACAACGACAGTTATCGCATCGTCGCCGACCGGCTGATGACCTTGGGAGAACTGCGCGGGCGCTTTGCATCCGGCCTCATGCTGAATCTGGATGGAAAGACCGACCTTGCCCAACTGAAAGATATTCTCGCGCCCTTCCCCGGCGCGGCTCCGGTTTCCGTCCGCTACCAGAACGGCAAGGCCAGTTGCACCTTTACCCTGGGTTCTGATTATCGCGTCACGCCGGAAAACGCGCTCCTCGAAGAACTGACCGCCCTGGCAGGCACGGGGAACGTACAGGTGGAATATCATTGAGAGGAGTACATGCGATGAATACAAAGCAAGCGGAGTATGAGATCATCTGCCCGCACTGCAAAAAGGCATTCAAGATTGACGAGGCGGGCTACGCGGACATCCTGAAGCAGGTGCGTGATAGCGATTTCGAGAAGCAGTTGCGTGAGCGGCTTGAGCTGGCCGAACAGGACAAGCAGAACGCCATCGAACTCGCCAGGGCCAAAACTGCCAGCGAATTGCAGAAGGTTGCCTCAGGCAAGGATGCCGAGATTCAGGCGTTGAAGGCGAAGCTCGATAACAGTAATATCGCGCAAAAACTCGCAATTACCGAGGCCGTCAGCGCGCTTGAGAAGGAACGCGACGCGCTGAAGAACGGCTTGGAGCGGATAGGGCTTGAAAAGAATCTTGCCGAAAAGTCTTTAAAGGACAAGTATGAAACGCAGATAAAGGATCGTGATGACACCATCGAGCGTCTCCGGGACATGAAGGCGCGGCTCTCAACCAAGATGGTCGGCGAAACCCTTGAGCAACACTGCGAGACCGAGTTCAACCGCATCCGCGCCACTGCGTTTCCGAGAGCGTACTTCGAGAAGGATAACGACGCGCGAACCGGCAGCAAGGGCGACTACATCTTCCGCGATTCGGATGAGGCCAACACCGAGATCGTCTCGATCATGTTCGAGATGAAGAACGAGAGCGACGCGACTACCGCCAAAAAGAAGAATGAAGACTTCCTGAAGGAACTCGACAAGGATCGCGCCGAAAAGGGGTGCGAGTACGCGGTACTGGTTTCCCTGCTTGAACCCGACGGCGAGCTATACAACACCGGGATTGTTGATGTGTTCCACCGCTACCCGAAGATGTACGTCATCCGTCCGCAGTTTTTCATTCCCATCATCACCCTGCTGCGAAATGCCGCGCTGAACGCGCTCAAGTACAAAACGGAACTGGCGCTGGTGAAGGCGCAAAACATTGACATCACGAACTTTGAAACCCAGCTTGAGACGTTCAAGACCGCGTTTGCGAAAAATTACGACCTCGCTTCCAGGCGTTTCCAAACGGCGATTGAGGAGATTGACAAATCCATTGACCATCTGCAAAAGACGAAGGATGCGCTGCTTGGCACGGACAGAAATCTTCGCCTCGCGCACGATAAGGCGCAGGACGTAAC
The DNA here is from genome assembly GCA_031273145.1 of Zoogloeaceae bacterium. Taxonomy (GTDB): domain Bacteria; phylum Pseudomonadota; class Gammaproteobacteria; order Burkholderiales; family Rhodocyclaceae; genus Azovibrio. The sequence continues at coordinate 5,253 of JAISSL010000173.1, forward strand.
GATCAAGAAGCTGACGCGGGGCAACCCAACAATGGCCGCCAGATTCGCTGAACTGGAAGGCCATGAGCCTGCTGATGCCAAATAACCCAGGCCACGGGCGGCTGGTTGGGCAGTGTCAACATCTTGTAGCCGTCAGAAAATAATAAAAACCGTACCCACTCCGTCATTCCAGCGAAGGCGGGAATCCAGACCTGTAACGGGACGCAGGTTGCGTCCCCTACAAGTAGTTCAACGCGCGGCATCTCTTTTAAGTCCGTAGGGGCGGCGGATGCCGTCTGCAAGACCTGCCGCCCGCAAGCCCCGTCTACAAAACCCTTCGCCGCATTGCCTCGAACAGGCAGATGCCTGCCGCGACGGAGACATTGAGGCTTTCTACCGCGCCCTGCATGGGAATGTGAATCAGGGTATCGCAATGTTCTTTGGTCAGGCGGCGCAAGCCCTCGCC
>JAISSL010000178.1 GCA_031273145.1 Zoogloeaceae bacterium
GCTTCGTTCTGTAAGTGACCGGAGCGAACCCTGTCGGAGACCACCATCCCCGCAAACGGGTTGGCCACCACCGTATCCACCTGGGTACGCGCGGCGACCTGTTCCGCAACCCCGGAGATTGCGGCACATCCGCCGGCAAGGACGATACGGTCGACGCTGGAATACCGCGTCGTGGTAAAGAAAAACTGAAGGGAACGCGCAACTTCCAGAACAAGATTTTCCGTAAATTGCGGCAGCAGATCGGATTCGTATTCTCCCGGCAGGGTTCCTGCGCGTTTACGGGTTTCCGCCTCCGCATATTCCATTCCAAAGCGGCGCGCAGCATCCTGAGTCAACTGGTTGCCGCCAAAAGCCTGTTCGCGGGTATAGATTGGGGCATTGTCTTTCAATACCGTAAACCGCAAGGCATTCATGCCAATATCCACCAACGCCACAACGGACGAGGAACTGACGCCCCGCAACTGCTTGATAATCAATTCTGAAGAGGCAAGGGACGCATAGGATTCGACATCTACCACGATCGGATGCAGGCCGACCGCCTCAATCACCGCAATCCGGTCTTCCACCCGATCCCGCCGGGTGGCAACGATCAAAACTTCTTCGTCATCCGCGCTGCCCGAAGCCGGTCCCAGAACGCGGAAATCCAGACTGACCTCATCAATGGCAAACGGAATGTTCTGGCTGGCCTCGGATTCCACCAGCCCTTCCAGCTCATCCTCACGCAAGCCGATAGGCGCCAAAACTTTCTTGGAGATGATGGCGTTGGTCGGCAGCGCCACCGCAACATTCTTGATGGAGGAACCCATCCGCTTCCAGGCTTTGCGGATCGTGTTCTGAACGGCATCCGGGTCGGCAATGTTGCCATCCACGACCGCATCCCTGGGCAGCACTTCTATCGCGTAACGTTCTACGCGATAATCGTTGCGCCCTGAGGCAGACAGCTCAACCAGCTTGACCGCAGACGAGCTGATGTCCAGTCCCAGCAAGGGTTTTGGTTTGAAAGAAAGATTTGCAGCCACGGTTGCCTCCAAAATCTCCGTAAGAAACAATCGGTTATGGAGATAACCGATAATCTACATTAAATACTATCCGTAACTTCGCGCTCATGCAAATAAATTTTTACCCTTCATGCAGAAAAACGCAAAAAAGCAACAGAATCTCCACGCTTTTTCTCCGGGAAGCCGACCTTTGCGTCACTCTTGCCTTCCGGCAGGGGATTCCCCGGTACGAAATGACCATCCGCGCGACCGCAGAAAATCGCGCGCGCTCACAAAGGCCGCCCAAAAAAGCAACGCGCCCAGAAAAATCATGCCACAGGCCGGAATTGCCAGAAACACGGTCGGCCAGGAGAAATCGCGGTTGAGCAGCGCCTCTTCTGGATTTTTGGGGTTTACCCACGCAAACATACGCTTGGTGTACAGCAGTTCGGCATAAACCGCTTCGAGCGTTGACGGATCGGCATACCCATGATAGAGGCCGTAGCGTTCCGACTGATAGACCCGATCCGCAAAACGGTAACGGTAACGCACCTCCAGTTGGTAGCCTTTCACCCCGGCGACCAGTTGCACGGCTTCAATCCTGACGGGAACCTGCGGCCAGTCGCGGCTTCGCCAGGCCTCGGTCAAAGGGTCGACCACCTGTTGCCAGAGCACAAGCCAGCCTCCCACGAACAAAATGCTCGCCAGAAGCAACAAGCCCGTCCGCGCAATAACGCGCTCCTTCCGGGTAGAAACAGCCACCGCTAAAAGTCTCATGCGGGCAGTATACCTGCCAATCAAGACCTGTAGACATCGTTTCCCACTTGATGCCGGAGCAACAAAATTTCCCGTTTCGGCAAAATGCGCCGGTTGCTTGAGTATAATCCTCTCCTTCCCACATTTCCGTAGCCTCGCAATGAACCTTCGCCCGTTTCCCTCTTTCTGCCTTTGTCTGATTCTCCTTTTGCTCCCGCTGCGGGCATTTCCCGCTTCCTTCCCAACGCCGCCCACACTGGCGGCTACGTCCTGGGTTCTGGCGGAATTTCCGTCCGGACAAATCTTAACCGCCGAAAACCCGGATGAACCACGCGCCCCAGCTTCGCTCACCAAGCTGATGACGGCTTATCTCACCTTTTCCGCCCTGCGCCAGAATACGCTCAACCTGAACAGCAGCGTCCGGGTCTCGGAAAGGGCGTGGCAAAGCGGCGGCTCGAAAATGTTCCTCAAGGTTGGCAGTTCCGTACCGGTAAAGGACTTGATTCAGGGCATGGTCGTACAGTCCGGGAACGATGCCTCGGTGGCGCTGGCCGAAGCCGTCGCGGGCAGCGAAGAGAAGTTCGTCCAGTTGATGAACCGCGAAGCCGCAAGGCTGGGCATGAAAAACAGCCATTTCGTGAATGCTACCGGCTGGCCTGACCCGGCGCACGTTTCCACGGCAGGCGATCTGGCCTTGCTCGCCATCGCCCTGATCCGTGATTTCCCGGAAGAATACGCGCGTTATTACGCGCAGAAAGAATATCGCTACAACAACATCAGCCAGCCCAATCGCAACCGCCTGCTGTGGCTTGACCCAAGCGTGGACGGCATGAAAACCGGCTTTACCACGACCGCCGGCTTCTGTCTGATTGCCTCTTCCAAACGCGGAGATCGGCGGCTCATCTCCGTGCTGTTGGGTGCCGATTCCGACCGCGCCAGGGCGGGAGAATCCCTGAAACTGCTCAACTGGGGATTTCAGTCCTTTGAATCGCATCGCCTCTATTCCGGCAAGCAGGGCATTTCCGCTTTTCGCGTCTGGAAAGGCGATAAAAGCTCGGTCAAGGTGGGCTTTGAACATGATTTCGTGATCGCCGTACCCAAACCGGAAGGCAGCAAAAAACTGGAGGCAAAGCTCTTTTCCCGGCAGCCGCTCATCGCGCCCGTCAAAAAGGGGCAGTCACTGGGTACGCTCTCCTTTTCCCTTGCCGGACAGCCTTACAGCGAATTTCCGGTCTATGCCTTGGAAGACGTTGCGACAGGAGGCTGGTTTTCCCGTCTCTTCGACAGTTTCCGGCTCTGGTTTTCGTGACCTTGAACCCCACTACATCCCGTTGCTTGCGCCATGCACGACCTGCCCGATCCCTCATCCGAATCCCTGCTCGTGTTTCCCCTGCCCTTCCCGCTCAAGATCATGGGAAGGAGCGATGCCGACCTGGAATCTCTCGTGCTCAACATCGTTCGCCGCCATGACCCCGATTTTGCGGGAACCTTGGAGAGGCGCGACAGTTCCGGCGGCAATTACCTCTCGCTTACCTGCACCGTTACCGCCCCTTCCAAAGAAATGCTGGATGCGCTCTACCGGGAACTGACCGCGCATCCTGCCATTCGTTTCGTGCTATAAGCCTGTCCAATCGTTTACGGCGCTGGATAAGGCTTACCGTACAGCCAGCCTTGCGCGTAGTCAATATCGAATGTGTGGAAATGGGGAAGTGGAAAGGCCGGGGCTTGAATCCCCGGCTTTTTTTGTGCGCTATGCTTGGCTAAGCATAGCGCGATGATTAAAAGAAGGATTTGATGATGAGTGAAATGACACCGGCTACTGTTACGCCTGTCATCCATTTCAGGGGCGCAATGTCGGCTCTTATGCGTAGTTCCAGCTTTTCAATGTCGTTTTTTGTTGCAATGTCTGAACTATTGAATGTTTGCTTCATTGCGGCGGATAAGCCCTCGGCTTGGTCTTTCTTGAATCCTTTAGCCTCAAGGGTTTTGACGAATTCGAGCGTGTCAAAAGTGGTTGCGGTCATGATGTCCCCTCGGTTTTTTGATGGTGGAAGTTTGCCACTACTGGCCTGATTGGTCAATCACGGCGCAAGGGATTGTGGTTTACATCCGTTTTCCTTCATTGCGGTAATCGCAACATTCCTTTCCTGCTTTAGCATTTTTAGTTGCGGCGCGGTTGCTCGCTTGGCGTGTTGACGGTCTAACCAATTGCCATCATTAACTTTTTCCATTAAATCAAAGATTTGTTTGTCGAACTTGGCAATTTCAGCGGAAATTTCGGCACAAGAGTGGTTGTAATATTTCATGTGCCGGTCATTCGCACATGCAGAAAGGCCAATGATTACAAGGATAAACAGGACAGCTTTTTTCATGGTGAACTCCATGTGGTGAATGAATGGGGGCAAATACTATCAAAATCTGGGGAGATAGACAATTTTCGATGTTTGCCGCATTTATTACCTGTGTCCTCATCGCCGAATGCTTGCGATGTGTCGTGTCAACAGACCCTAGCGCCTCAGCCGCTTACGGCGCTGGATACGGCTTGCCGTACAGCCAGCCTTGCGCGTAGTCAATATCGAATTGGGCGAGCAATCCGGCTTCCCGCTCGTTCTCGACTCCTTCGGCCAGCACCTTGATATGAGCCTGATGCAGGCGGCTGATGACTTCCCTCAGGTCGGCCAGCACTTCTTCCGAGCCGCGCCCGACACTGCGAATGATGGTAATGCAGAGCTTGACGAAATCGGGACGCAAGGTTTCAGCGGCCTGCCAATCGGCAAAGCCGCACCCCGTATCATCCAG
>JAISSL010000194.1 GCA_031273145.1 Zoogloeaceae bacterium
CCGAGATCAAGGAAAGTGAAGTCTCCCTGAAAGAACAGGTTGAGGATGCCGATGGCATCTGGACGGAACGGATGAATACCCTATACTTGCAGACCAAGGAGGAAGGCAAATGAACGCAATCAAGATAAACAAGGGGCTGTTGGCCTTCTGCGCGGCATGGCTGCTTGCAACACCGTTGCCGGTGTTCGCGCAGGAAGAGGCTGCGGCAGAGGCTGCGGAGGCTCCGGCAGCGCCGATGCCGACGGAGAAGAACGCCATCACCGCGATCAATGTCGCGCAGCAAGGCAATGTGATCTTCTTCAAGGTTGATCTGCGTTCGCCGGTTGATAATTTGCCAGCGGTTTTTTCCGTTGCGACGCCGCCCCGGATTGCGCTGGACTTTACCGAGATGGAAAATGCGCTCGGTCAGACTCAGCGCGTCGTGAAGGAAGGCGATCTGACCAGTTTCAACGTCATCAGCGTGGGGGGACGAACCCGGCTGTTGCTCAATCTGGTGCGTGCCATGCGGCATGAGGTGCGCCAGGAAGGGAATTCGTTGCTTGTCACCTTGACCACTCTTCCGGGGATTGCCGCGTCTGGAAAATCTTCCTCGTTTGCCTCGGAGAGCATAGCGAGCGCCCATGCCATTCGTGATGTTACCTTCCGGCGGGGGCAGGATGGCGAAGCGCGCATTCTGGTGGAATTATCCGACGCAGGGACGGGGATCAACATTCGCCAGCAAGGCAAATCCCTGGTGGTGGATTTTCTGAAAACCAGTTTGCCGGACAATCTGCGCCGCAAACAGGATGTGAACGATTTTGCCACGCCCGTGACCCAGATTGTGACCGAACACAAGGGCGGCAATACCCAGATGACCATTACGCCCAAGGGGTTGTGGGAGCATAATGCCTATCAGGCCGATAACCTGTTTGTGATCGAGGTCAAGGCGATTGTCGAAGACCCCAACAAGCTCGTGCAGAGCAGCAGGCTGGGTTATCAGGGGCCGCGCATCAGCATCAATTACCAGAATGGCGATGTGCGCGCGCTCTTGCGCTTGATGGCGGAAGAGCTGGGGCTGAACGCGGTCATCAGCGAGACGGTTTCCGGCACGACCACGCTGGTGCTGAAGGATGTGCCGGCGGATCAGGTGGTTGACATCATCTTCCAGCAAAAAGGGCTGGACATGCGTAAAAACGGCAATGTCATCCTGATTGCGCCGCGTGACGAAATTGACGCGCGGGAAAAGATTGCGTTTGAATCCAGGCAGACCAAGGAAGACCTGGAGCCGCTCGTTACCGAGACTTTCCAGTTGAATTATCACGACGCCAAGGCGTTCAAGGACATCCTGACCAACAAGGAACAGCGTATTCTTTCCAAGCGGGGTAGCGCCGTGATTGACCCGCGCTCCAATCTGCTCTTTGTGCAGGATATTCCGAGCCGTCTGGAAGAGTTGCGCCGGATCATTGCCCTGACGGATGTTCCCAAACGGCAGGTGATGATCGAAGCCCGGATTGTGGAGGCGTCGGAATTTTTTGCCAGAAGCTTGGGGATGCGCCTGGGGTTTCTCAGCGGTGGTATGGTTGGTCTAAATAAGACTAATCCTTCTTGGGCGTTTGGTATTGGGGGAGATAATACCCACACCAATGCAGCCTTCACTCCTTGGAACTGGGTTGGTGAAACCCCCGCCATTCCTCCCCTGAATCAGGTAAACCTTCCTGCGAATACGGTTTCCGGGGGAATTTCTGGATCAGCTACGGCTGAGCCTCAACTCTTCTCCTTCCTGGTCGCGAATTCCAAATACAGTAAGTTACTGAATCTGGAAATCTCGGCGATTGAAGCGGATAACCGGGGCAAGATTGTTTCTTCTCCGCGCGTCCTGACGACCGATCAGGAAGAAGCCCTGATTGAGCAGGGCATGGAAATCCCCTACAATGAAGCCAGCAGTTCCGGCGCGACCTCGGTGAGCTTCAAGAAGGCGGTGATGTCACTCAGGGTCACGCCGCGCATCACCCCGGATGGCAGGGTCTCCATGAGCATCAAGGTCAATCAGGACTCTGCGGGAGCGCAGGTGGCTGGTAGCCTCGCAATCAACACCAAGAAGGTGGAAACCTCCGCTCTGGTCGAGAATGGTGGCACGGTCGTGATTGGCGGAATTTATGAGATGGCCACGAGGAAAACGGTCAATAAGGTGCCTTTTTTGGGAAATATCCCGGTAATTGGCAACCTCTTCAAGAATACGGATTCTGTGGTTGACAAGCGCGAGCTGCTGGTCTTCATCACCCCCCGGATTGTGAGCGAGAACCTGACGGTTTCCAACTGATCCAGCTTGAATCCTTTGAAAAAGGGCGGGAAAATCCCGCCCTTTTTATTGGGAAAAGCCAAAAGGAAAATTCTGATGCTGTACGAGTATGCGGTTTGAACTGAAACAACGCGCTGGTCTTGCCCGACGCGGCTTGATGACTCTGGCGCATGGGCAGGTGGAAACCCCGGCCTTCATGCCGGTCGGGACCTATGGCTCGGTCAAGGCCATGACGCCGGCTTCATTAAAGGATACCGGCGCGCAAATCTGCCTGGGGAATACCTTTCACCTGTGGCTTCGCCCCGGCCTGGACGTGATCCGGCGCTTTGGCGGCCTGCATCGCTTTATGGGGTGGGAAGCGCCGATTCTGACGGATTCTGGCGGCTTTCAGGTGTTTTCCTTGGGGAATATGCGGAAAATCAGCCCGGAAGGCGTGCATTTTTCCTCGCCCATTGATGGCGCAAAAAAGTTCCTGACCCCGGAAATCTCGATGGAAATCCAGCATGGGTTGAATGCGGACATCGTGATGATTTTTGATGAATGCACGCCCTATCCGGCGGATTTTGCGGTTGCGGCGGCTTCCATGCGCTTATCGCTCGACTGGGCAAGACGCTCTCGCGTGGCGCATGATAGGCAGGAAAATTCCAATGCCTTATTTGGCATCGTGCAGGGCGGCATGTTTGAGGCGCTGCGCGATGAATCACGGGCGGGGCTTTTGGACATTGGCTTTGATGGCATGGCGATTGGCGGCCTTTCCGTTGGCGAACCCAAGGAAGAGATGAACCGCATTCTGGCGCATGTCGCGCCCGCCCTGCCGGTAGAAAAACCCCGCTATTTGATGGGCGTCGGAACCCCGGAAGATTTGGTTTACGCCGTCGGACAGGGGATTGACCTGTTCGATTGCGTGATGCCGACAAGGAATGCGCGCAACGGCCATTTATTTACCCGCTTTGGCGACATCCGCATCAAAAACGCCTGCCATCGCGCGGATGAACGACCATTAGATGCAAGCTGCAAATGCCCGGTCTGCCAGCGGTTTAGCCGCGCGTATCTGCATCATCTTTTTCGCGCAAAAGAAATTCTCTCGTCCATCCTCAATACGACGCACAACCTGTTTTATTACCAGACCCTGATGGCTGAAATGCGCGCTGCCATTGCAGTCGGCAACTTTTCCGGGATGGCGGAGCGCTTTTATCAGGACAGGTTGCGCCTGAGCAATTGTCCTGCGGATGGCGATTAAAAACCATTGCCGTCGGCAAGACTCGTCCGCAGGACTTATCCGCCAAAAATTTCGGATAGCAGGTAAAAGATACCTGTCGCCATGAGTGCCGAAGCGGGGACGGTAATGACCCAGGCGGCAATGATCTTTTGCAGTTGCGAACGCTTGACGAGTTCGCGGCGGTAGAACTTTTTCATGCCTTTTCGTTCCGGCTTGGAGAAGTTGGCGGGGTCCTGTTTCAGCCGGGATTGCAGTTTCAGTTCTTTTAACATCGTTCCCTTCTGGTTCAGCGGGGCAGCCTTGAACGACGTGAGAAAGGCATTGACGGCCGCAAGATTGTCCTGGGAATGGTGGGCGCGAATTTCATCTTCCATGCGGGCATAATTGGCTTTCAGATACTCGCGTAAAAAACCGACGCCAAACACGCCACCCACGGCAATATGCGTAGAGCTGACCGGCATTCCAAGCTGGCTGGCGATGATGACGGTCAAGGCGGAAGCCATCGCAATGCAGTAGGCGCGCATCTTGTCGAGTTCGGTAATTTCGGAACCCACGGTACGGATGAGCTTGGGGCCGAATAGGGCAAGCCCCAGGGAAATTCCGATTGCGCCCACCATCATGACCCAGAAGGGAATCGCAACTTCGCCTGCGCTAGTCGTCTCGCCGCCCAGCGCGTGGGCAATGGCCGCAAGGGGGCCTACCGCATTGGCGACATCGTTGGAGCCATGCGCGAAACTAAGAAGCGCGGCGGAAAAAATGAGGGGCACGGTAAAAAGCTGATTGACGCTTTCCTTGGTGTTTTCGCACACGGCCATGCGTTTTCTAAGAAAGGGGCGCAGGAACAGAAAAACCGCAAGGCCGACGCAGAAGCCGGTGAGGAAGGCGCATTCCGTGCTGACAGGCCAGACTTTTTTCAGTCCCTTCAACATGAGGTATGTCGTAAAAGTCCAGGCCATCAGGGCGACCAGCAGCGGCACGGTCTTTGCGGCGGCGGCCAGCATATCCGTCTGATAGGTGATGGATCGCTTGATGAGATAAAGCAGCCCTGCCGCCGCAATGCCTCCCAGAATGGGGGAGACAATCCAGCTTGTGACGATGCTGGTGAGCATGTTCCAGTTGACGACTTCCCAACCGGCGGCGGCTGCGCCTGCACCAAGCACCGCGCCGACGATGGAATGGGTGGTGGATACCGGCGCGCCGATGGCGGTAGCAATGTTGAGCCACAGGGCGCCGGCCAAGAGCGCCGCCATCATCAGCCAGACGAAGGTACGGTTATCGGCAACGCCGGCGGGGTCAATGATGCCATCCCGGATGGTGGCAACCACGTCGCCCCCGGCAATCAACGCGCCTGCGGCTTCGAACAGGGCGGCAATCAGGAGCGCGCCGCCCATCGTAATGGCGTGGGAACCGACCGAAGGGCCTACGTTGTTGGCAACGTCGTTCGCGCCGATGTTCATGGCCATGTAAGCGCCAATCGTCGCGGCAATGGCAAGCAGCAATCCTTCTTCGCCGCTGATGCCAAACGAGCTGGCATACAGCAGGACGCACAGCAGGAAGACGAAGCAGATGCCCATGCGAAGCGACTCCAGCTTGCCTTTTCGGGTCGCTTTTTCCAGATTGTCAATATACTTGAGTTCCATGCCTGCTTTCTTTCGGAGGGAGGCTCCGGCAAGGGGCGCATTGTCACATAAATTACGGCAAAATGACTAGGTTTTTGTCATGGAATTGCTGTATCCGTTCAGTCAGGGAGTTTTTTCGTTGGCGGGCGCGTTTCAGCGCCGTGGCGAACAATTGCGGTTCGCCGATCAGGAGAACCTGTTTTTTGGCGCGGGTGAGCGCGGTATAAACCAGTTCGCGGGTTAAAAGCGGCGTATCCTGCCCCGGCAGAACGAGCGCGACGCGGGTGAATTCCGAGCCTTGCGCCTTGTGCACGGTTAAGGCAAATGCAGTCTCGAATTCCGGTAAGCGATGGATGTCCAGATAACGCCAATCTCCTTCCGGGTCGGGAAAGCAGGCTTTGAGGTGGGGAGAATCGGGCGTTGCGGGCAGCAAAATGCCGGTATCGCCGTTGTAGAGGCGGGTATCCGGGTCGTTGCGGGTGACCATGATCGCCTGTCCGGGAAAGAGGGTGCCGGCGGAGTGACGCGGGGCAAAAAGGCGGTTCAAATGGGCATTTAAGGCCAGCGTACCGCGCTCATTTTCGCGCAAGGCGGCAAGGATGCGAAATTCGTTTAAGGCATCAAACAGGGGCGCGGGCGAAGTGCCGGGTTGCCATGCGGCAAGCGCGTTTTTGTAGGCGGCAAAGCCCTCTGCCAGCGCATCCAACGCTTGTGGGGACAAGGTCGCCTTCGTTTCTTCAAGCCAGATGAGATCATCGCCGGGAACGGACAAGGCCGCCAATGCCGCTTCGTCATTGCCAGATGCCAACGCGCCAATCAGGCCGCCCAGCGGCGTGTCTGCTGAAAAACGGTAATTTTTTTCCAGCCGAATCACGGCTTCCCGCAAGGCTTTCGTCTCGGTGAGCGCGGCAAACACATTGCCCGCTTCCACGGCGGGCAATTGCGCGGCATCGCCGATCAGAATCAGGCGCGCGGCAGGCGGAATGGCGCTAAAGAGCTGTTCGGCAAGGGAAAGATCGAGCATCGAGGCTTCATCCACGATGAAGAGGTCGAACGGCAGGGGATGACCGGCATGGTAACGGGGCACCAGGCCATCCGCCGACATACCCAGCAGACGATGAATCGTAAAGGTCTTGGCGGGGAGCAAGGCCGCAATTTCGGGCGGCAATGCCTGCGCGGCCTGGATGAGCGATTCCTGCATTCTGGATGCGGCCTTGCCGGTAGGCGCGGCAAGAGCAACGCGCAGGGTGGGCGTACTGGCAAGCAGGCAGGCGAGCAGACGCGCCATCGTGCGGGTCTTGCCGGTTCCCGGCCCGCCGGAGAGGATGACGAGTTGCCGTTTGAGGGCAAGCGCAACCGCCTGCTGCTGCCGCTCATCCGCGTCATCGGAAAAAAGTTGTTGCAACAGGGTTTGTGCCCTGTCATGTGAAGCGGGCGGCAAGGGGCGATTGCGCGCCGCAAGAAAAGCCGCCAGCCGATTTTCGGATTGCAGATAGCGGGCGAGATAAAGTCTGCCGGATGAATCGAGCATCAGCGGCTTGCCGGATGAAACGCCATCTTCATCTGCTTTTGCCAACAGGCCGGAGAGAAGGAGCGCCTGCCGTTCCGGTTCAGTTAGTTCAATGGAAGTCTCGCCTTCCTGCTCTGCCAGAATAAGCCGGTAGCCTGCCTGTCGCGCCGCGTCTTTGCCCGCTTTCTCAGACCATCTATAGCACTGGTCGGCGAAAGCGCGGGCAAACACATTGAGCAACGAGCCGGAATGCGCGGGATAAGCGAACATGGCGGTTGCGGCTTAAGGGCGGCGGGGACGTTGAGGCGGCAGGACGACGCCTTCAATGCCCAGTTCGCGCATTTTTTTGAATACCGCGTTTGCTTCCGCCTGGGTTTTGAAGGGGCCTACCTGGACGCGGGTTTCCAGCGTGGAAGGAATGCCGTGCAGGGTAAGTCTGGCGTGGATTTCTTCGGCGCGTTGATAATTGGCAAAGACGCCCGCCTGCACGACGTAGCCGGAAACAAGGCGTGGCGGCGTCGGCTGGGATGCGGCAGGCGCATCTGTTTGCGGCGTGGCGGGTTCTGCCGGTGGGGCGGATGGAGTTGAGGCAGGCCGGGAATCGGAAGGCGGCGAAGGCGCGGTATATTCCGGCGCGACGACGCGGGGAGGAGGTTGGGGAACCGGGGGCGGACTGGCCTTTGGCGGTCGCGGCGGGATCGGGCGTATTGTGGATGTCTGGGGGACGGACGGCGGCACAGACCCGGTAGGCGGGGCGGGCGCTATATCAGGCGGTGGCGTGGGAACCGGCGGCGGCTCAGGTGGCGCAGGCGGTTCGGGCGGCGCAGGCGGCATTTCCGGGATGAACGGCGTTTCTTCAACCGGCGGAGGTTCCGGGGGAACGGGAATTTCCGGGGGGGGAGGCGGTTCGGGGATAACCGGCTGGACAATCGGGCGCTTGGGCGGGACAGTGGGAGAAGCGGGCGGCGGCGTTTCTTCCGGCTTGGAGCTGAAAGCGTCGAACAGCGCCAGCAGCCCAAGCAGACCCAGCACCAGAATGGCCGCCAGGGTCAGGCGGCGGACGATGACATTCCTCTGTTCGGCTTCCTGATCGTCGTCGTTCGCTGAATAGGAGGCCATGGTTATTTATTGCCCTTGTTTTTCATCAGGGAGACGACCAGATCGGCCTCCGCGCGGGAAATGCCGCAACGCTCGGCGATGGTGAGCGCGTCATGCCCCAGAACGGCCATTTGCATGGCTTCGCTGTAGAGCGGAGAAGCATTCTGCGTGGCCTGGGAAATTTTCAGGTTGCTACGCAGGATTTCCATTTCGTCGCGGAGTTTGGTGAAGGAGTGGCGCAGGGTATCCAGTTCTCCCCTGGTTTCTTCCAGTTCTCTGGTCAAACTTTCCACAATGGCCTTTTGCGCGATTTCGCTGCCGAGGGTGCCGGAATTTGTCATGATGTCCGCCGTTTTGGTGGGAGAAGAAGGATGCCCCGCGTGGCGAGGACGCAGGGGCGGAGGTGGCTGCGGTTTGGCATAGGTGAGTGGCGGTTCATGTTTTTTTTCCGTAGTCGTAGGTCGTTTGACGTTTCTGGAGGACGCGGACGAAGGCGCGGCAACCAGGATGGGTTCATCGCGCGCCGCAGGCGATCTGGTGGGGGGCGGCGCTGGTTTGGTCTGGCTTAACTTACGCATTCTCCAGATGAGCCAGACCATGTAGAACACAATGATCAGGATCAGGGTCAGCAGAATTTCCCGCCAGACCGGAAAATGCGCCGTCCAGTTCATTCCATCAGAAGCCCTGCGAATATTGGATGCCCAGGATGTGTCCGCTGGCATCGTAATTTCCGCGCAGGGTGGTGCTGCCGATGTTGTTGTCCAGGCGCGGATTCTTCATGGATTGATAGGCATAGCCGAAATCGAGGGCGGATGCCTTGCCGAACTGGTATTGCGCGCCTATGGAAAACCAGAGGCGATGTGTATCGGGCAGGATGGCAAGCCGCTCGGAAGTGGAGATGGGGCTGCGGTCGTAGGCCAGGCCGAATTTCGTTTTCCACTGGTTATCCCAGGCGTAGGCCGCGCCCCAGGCGAACCGCCAGCCGTCTTCGTCGTAATCGTCCAGAGCCTGCCAGAGACTGTAGGAAAAATCGCCCATGGCTTCCCAACGGTCATTGACCTGCTGCCAGACGGAAAAGGAGAAAACGTCCGGGGTCGTGAAGCGCCCCCGCGCATTGACGCCGGGAAAGGTATCGAGCAGGCTGGGAGTATCGAAGCGGTATTCCATGCCGGAACGATAGGCAAGCCCAAGCCGCATGGCAGGGGAAAGCGTATACAACAGGCCGGCGTTCCAGCCAAAATCGCTATCCGCATCCGAATCCTGCTCGCCTTCCCGCGCGACCTTTAAGCGGATTTTCTGGTAATTCAGTCCTGCGCCCAGGGAAAGACGGTCGGAGACGCGGTAGGCAAGGGTCGGGTTGAAGTTGAGGCTGTCAAGCTCCGCCTTGGTGACGACGCTTCGCCCAAGCCAGTCGTTGCCATAATCCAGCTTGAGGCTGTAGGGGGACGATAGCCCCAGCCCGACCGACCAGTCTTTGGCGATAGCCCAGGCCAGATAGGTGTGCGGCAGGGTTTGCCATTTTCCGGCCTGCCTGCTTTCATCGCCGTTGATGTTGGAGCTGCCCCGGTCGTTGAACTGGTAGCGATGCAGGCGTCCGGTTGCGCCCAGGGAGAACTGCACCCCTTGCAGCAGGGTCAAGCCTGCCGGGTTGTAGTGCAGGACGCTGGCGTTATCCGCGACTGCCGATGCGCCGGCATAGGAGACGCCCAGTCCGCTGGCGTTTTGTTCCGCGTCAAGACCGCTTGCGCTGACTGAAGCGGAGAGGCCAAGACAGAGCGCCACGCACAGAAGAGCAGACGGGGAAGAGGGGTTCGGTTGGCCAGACATTTTTTCTGATAAACATAAAGGGTTTGACGGGCATGAAAAATCCGTGAAATCACGGGAAAAAACAGGGCAATTTTACGCATTTTCCGCCGGTACGTCGCGTTTATTGCCGCTATCGTCAATGGCGACATAGGTAAGTGTTGCTTCTGTCACTTTGACGGTCACCGGGTTTTGCGGATGCCGTTCCGCGAACACTTCGACCGAGACGGAGAGCGAAGTTTTTCCAACCGAAAGAATGCTGGCATAAAAACTGACCAGATCGCCGGAAGAAACCGGCTGCTGGAAGCGAAAGGCATTGACGGCGACGGTGGCAACCCGTCCGCGCGCGCGGCGCATGGCGGCGACGCCTCCGGCGATGTCGACGTGCGCCATGATCCAGCCGCCGAAGATGTCGCCGAACATGTTTTCGTTTTGGGGCATGGGTACCAGCCGCAGGGCGGGCTGGCCTTCGGGCAGGGAGACGGGGGTATCAATCATGGGATTTTCCTCAAGGGTTGGATGAAGGGAAGGGCTATTTTACGCGCCATTGCCTGCCTCTTCCCCAAAGACCTTGCGAAAAGATTTTGTGAAGAGGTTTTGCAATGGCTCTGCCATTTTTTTTGCATGGAATGCTGCTATGATGAAGCGATACGAATCCAACCGCCTGAACTTCATAAGGGAACATCCCATGCGGCAAAAACGGTTTTCACGCTTCCTTGTGGCTATTCTGACCGCCCTTGTTGCGCCCGGCGCGGCGTGGGCGCAAACCAACGTCGAAATTTACGGTTCCATTGACATTGGCTTTTCGCGTCGCGGCGACAACACTGAGCGCGGCGTAGGCACCAAGTATTCGATTGATTCTGGCACGATCTCCGGCAACCGTCTGGGCTTTCGGGGAACGGAAGAATTGGGCAACGGCGTAAAGGCGCTGTTTACCCTGGAATCCGGCTTCAAGGCGGATGACGGCTCGTTAATCGACGAAAACATACTATTTTATCGTCAGGCTTTCATAGGGCTGACGGGCGGGTTCGGCACTCTCAGCGTGGGTCGCCTCTACGCGCCGCGTGATGATCTGGTGTCTTCCATTGACCCTTTTGAAGGCTCTTCGGTCGGGCAGGCCGCCAACGTCTTTGATGACGTGAGTTTTTACGGCGACTCTAATCGTGCCTTTGCCTATATCACCCGCGTGGACAATGCGGTATCTTACGTTTCTCCCGCCTGGAACGGGCTGAACGTCACTTTTTTGTACGCGACCAACGTAGACGCGCCGGAACAAATCGGCAATAAGGGCGATGCCAAGACCCTGGCCTTCCTGCCCCGCTACCAGAAAGACGCGCTGGATGTCGGTTTATCCTACCAGGGCATCAGGATGGATGAAGTTGTCTCCGGCGGCGCGTCTGGCAAAACGGATCAATGGACGTTCGGCGGTTCCTACAATTTCGGCGTGGTCAAGCTGGCGGCCTATTACGACCAATACAAGGCCAGGCGCTCCGACTACGAAAACTCCGAAAAGCTGAAAACCTGGCTGGTTGGCGCAACCGTGCCCATTGGCAAACATAGCGTTTTGACTTCCTGCACCCAATCCAGATTCGATGACCATACCCATGATCGCCCCGGCACGGCAAGACAGTGCGCGCTTGGCTACCTCTATTTTCTTTCCGCGCGCACCAGCTTTTTCGCCGTTTATTCCGACATTCACAATGACGACGCAAAAGGGGAAGATGGCGGCAACGACGGCAACCGCAGGGTACACCGCCACGCGAACGCCGCCGACACCTATAACGACTGGGAGTCCGGCTACCAGAATGGCTTTCAGTTCGGCATGAAGCATACGTTTTGAGCCGTAGCTACATTGTCTTTTTCAAGCAGGCGGGAAGAAGGCGGGAAGAAAGCGTAACAGTACCTACCTCGTCATTCCCGCGAAGGCGGGAATCCAGAAATAGCCCCTCGCCCGCTTGCGGGAGAGGGGTTGGGGAGAGGGCAACACACCTTGTGGTTGCCCTGCCTTTGGCGTTCGCTTCGTGCGCTTCAGCTATTTTGGTTCCAAGGGTGTTCCAGATTTAAAGGCTTTTTCATCAGCCGCGCCCATTCCAGAGTATTTGTGCGTCAAACCAAGAGCTGTTACACCAGACACAGATGTAAACCACATGATATTTTGTGGCGGCTTGGTTTTGCAGGTGTAGCGACCATCTTTCTTTTTTACGGGATTGGAACACCATTCCAGCGAAACACCAAAACTGATGCTGTTATCCACGCTTGGGGAACCATATTTCTTCACCACGGCATCCCTGGTTAGCTTTGAATCATACAAACCTACATTCATTACATTGTTGTGCATGGCGTAGCCATTCCGATACTCGCGGGAATCCTTTTTTGCAAGTTTAACCAAAATATAATCTCGATCAACACCATCTCCATGAACCCAAAGCTGCGTCGGATAGACAGGTTCTTTTTGACTCTCAGGGATACTCACATGGATGCTCGCCTTTATGTGGTAATTGTCATCAGGGTCATATTCGCGGCGAGTTCCAAATATGTTAGTTGCTTCCTCTTGAGCATCATGACGACACTTATTGCTAGCAAAATGCCTAGCCTTTTCACAAGCAGCATCACAACCACGTTCATACGGGCTGGGTAGATCGTCGCACTTCTTGGACGCAGCTTCAAGTGAAGGAAAAGTAGCCTTGCACGCATTTTCGGAGAGCTTGTCAAAGCACTTCTCACCTCGAATTTCTGTGTCCCCAATCCCAAAATATGCAGCCGCTGCCGTCTTTGCATTCTGGTAGTTCATGCCCAGTTTTACGCCCGCAACGTCAAACCTGGTGACATCATGACTCTTCTGGGCATAAGCAGACGAAAAACCCGCCATGCCCGCGACAAACACGCACAGCCATGCGGCAAACTGGATGAGCGGGTTCTT
>JAISSL010000226.1 GCA_031273145.1 Zoogloeaceae bacterium
ACGCGCCGCCCGTCAGGGCAGATAATCGTTCGGCCAGTTCTACCGCGCCCTGATGGGTAAAGCCCGCCAGCATGACATGCTCCAGTCGTTCCATCTGCGCCTTGAGCGCGGCGTTAATCCGGGGATTGGCATGACCAAAGAGATTCGTCCACCACGAGCTGATTCCATCCAGATAGCGTTTGCCGTCAAAATCGTAGAGCCACGCCCCAACGCCCCGCGCAATGGGGAGCAGGGGCAAGGGCGGCAGATTTCCATCACTCGCATGATGGCGCATCTGGGTACAGGGATGCCAGACCGCCATTAGGCTACGCGCCGTCCAGTCGTCATTCTGCATGGGGAGTTAGATTCAGTTTAATCATGGTCATTCTTACCCTCTCCCACAAGTGGGAGAGGGTCATTGTTCGCACATGAATCAAAAACACTCTAATTTCGCAAGGCTTCGAGTTCCTTTTTGGCATCTTCATGCCCCTGTGCTGCCGCCTTTTGATACCACTCCCGCGCCGCAGCAGGGTCTTTGGGTAAGCACCGCCCCTTGCCATAGATCAAACCGAGGTAGTATTGAGCATCCGCGTCTCCCTGCTCTGCCACGCCGTTAAGTTCTTCTACAGCGCCCTGTTTTACGGCCTTGCAAAACCACGCCTGCGCTTCGTCGTCATTTTGGGGTACGCCTTGCCCCTCCTCATACATTTCGCCAAGGTTATAGTTGGCAGCCGCATTTCCCTGTTCTGCCGCCATGCGATACCACTTCACGGCCTCAGCATAGTTCTGTGCTACACCTTGACCTTTGAAATACATAAAGCCTAGGCCATTTTGGGCAGCCGCATTTCCCTGTTCCACTGCCTTTTGCCACCACTTCACAGCTTCGGCATAATCTTGTGCTACGCCTAAACCATTGGTGTACCTCAAACCAAGGTTATATTGAGCCTTCGCATCTCCCTGTTCCGCTGCCTTGCGAAGCCACTTAACAGCCTCGGCCTCATTTTTGGCTACGCCCAGACCCTCGGCGTACATCAAGCCAAGTTCATTTTGAGCCATCGCTAATCCCTGCTCTGCCGCCTTTTGAAACCACTTCACGGCTTCGGCATCATCCTGAGCTACGCCTTTCCCTTCCCTGTACAACGTGCCAAGGACAGTTTGAGCCAACGCATTTCCCTGTTCCGCTGCCTTTTGAAACCACTTTGCCGCTTCGACTTCATTCTTGGCTACGCCCCGGCCTTGGAAATACATCGTGCCAAGGTCAAGTTGAGCTTTCGCGTCCCCTTGCTCCGCTGCGCGTTTGGTGGCCTCAACGTCTTGAGAACTGTTCACATTGGGAGTGGCAGCACGCCCCGGCTCATCCGAACAGCCCGCGAGCATTCCCGCCAGAACAAAACAAACCGCAAGCAATCCCACAAATCCGTGTATGACTTTGAGCATCTGATGTCTCCTGAAAATTTTGGAAGTCTTGAAAAGCTGCATTTTATCGGCAATTTTATCGAATTGGAGTAATCTGAAATAAATATTAGAGTTGGTCTTGCGGGCGGCACTGTGCAGGACATGACCGGGCGGCAGGTCTTGCGGGCGGCAGATTGCCGCCCCTACGGACAAATTCAGTGGACGCGCATTGAACAACCCGTAGGGGACGCAACCTGCGTCCCGGCAAAAGGCTGGATTCCCGCCTTCGCGGGAATGACAAACAGCTAGTCTTCCAGCACATCCGCATTCGCCGGGGGCGTAAAAATAAAGTGGGAAGCCGGGAGCTTAGGGTTACGCTTGACGTTACGCAGCGTAAGGGCAATGACCTGATTGAACGGGTCGAGCATTTCCAGCGCCTTCAGTTCGCCATTTTTAAAACCCATCCGCATCTGGACGAAAGGCGCGTCCTGTTCCTTCGGCTCGATATTCACCCAGGAGAATCCGTCGCTCTCGCCATCTTCCCGCAGAGTGAAGGCTTCCAGATTGCCACTCCCCGCCAGCAGCGCCGCCGGAGTCGTGCCAAGCGCCCGATCCAGCTTCTTCACCGTGACCTGCTGCAAATCCTGATCGAACAGCCAGACCTTGCTGCCATCGCCGACAATCAGCACATGATCCGCGCTCCAGCGAAAACGCCCCGGCTTCTGGTAAGCCATGCTGCCCTGCGAGGCGCGTACATTCCTTTTGCCCGCGCCCTCTGCCTGCACGACCGTCTGCTCGAATTCCGCTTCCAGACTGTGCGTTTCTTTCATGAAGCGCCGCAAATCATCCACCGCGCCCGCATGGGCAGGAATGCCCAGCAGCAGGAACAAAACCAAACAACAAAAATTTCGCATGACCATCATGAATCCTCCTTTTGTGGCGCTTTTGCCAGCACTTCCCGCCCGCCCCGGCTATCCATGGCGGAAACCAGACCGGCGTGTTCCATCGCCTCAATCAGGCGAGCCGCCCGATTGTAGCCGATTCGCAGATGACGTTGCACAAGCGAAATGGAAGCGCGTCGGTTCCTGAGCACAATTTCCACCGCCTGATCGTAGAGCGCGTCGTTTTCCGGGTCGTCGTCCTCGTCGCTTGCGCCACTTTCGCCCTCTTCGTCGGAGCCGCCGCCGGTCAGCACTTCCGCAACGTAGTTCGGCGCACCACTTTGCTTTAATTGCTCAACCACGCGATGCACCTCATCATCGGCCACAAACGCGCCATGCACCCGCGTGGGATAGCCGGTTCCGGGCGAAAGATAGAGCATATCCCCCTGTCCCAGCAGGTTTTCCGCGCCCATCTGATCCAGAATGGTGCGGGAATCCACCTTGCTGGACACCTGAAAGGAAATGCGGGTCGGGATATTGGCCTTGATCAGCCCGGTAATCACATCCACGCTGGGACGCTGGGTCGCCAGCACCAGATGCAGCCCCGCCGCCCGCGCCTTCTGCGCCAGCCGCGCAATCAGCTCTTCCACCTTCTTGCCGACCACCATCATCAAATCGGCCAGCTCGTCAATAATGACCACGATATAGGGCATCGTCTCCAGCGGTTCCGGCGTTCCCGGCGTGAGGCTTAGGGGATTCGGCATCGGCTCGCCCCGCTTCTTCGCCTCGCGCAGTTTGGCATTGAACCCGGCGAGATTTCGCACCCCCACCGCGCTCATCAGCTTGTAGCGTTTTTCCATCTCCCCCACGCACCAGTTCAGCGCGTTGGCCGCCTGCCGCATATCCGTCACAACCGGCGAGAGCAAATGGGGAATCCCCTCGTAAATCGAGAGTTCCAGCATTTTCGGGTCAATCAGAATCAGCCGCACCTCTTCCGGCGTGGATTTGTAAAGCAGGGAAAGAATCATGGCATTGACGCCAACCGACTTGCCCGAACCCGTCGTCCCCGCCACCAGAAGATGCGGCATCTTGGCAAGGTCTGCCACCACGGGCTGTCCGCCGATGTCCTTGCCCAGGGTGATGGTCAGGGGACTTAACATGTCGTTCCAGGGCTTGCTGGCAATGATCTCCGAGAGCTTGACCGTCTGCCTACGGGGATTGGGCAGTTCCAGCGCCATGCAGGATTTGTTCGGCACGGTCTCCACCACCCGGACGGACACCATCGAGAGGGAACGCGCCAGATCGCGGGCGAGATTGACAATCTGCGCGCCCTTGACGCCAATCGCCGGCTCAATCTCATAGCGGGTAATGACCGGCCCCGGCAAGGCCGCCAGCACTTTGACCTGCACCCCAAAATCGGCCAGCTTGCGCTCAATCAGGCGCGAGGTGTATTCCAGCGTCTCTGCGGCAATCGTCTCTCCCTGCGCGGATACCGGGTCCAACAGCGAAAGGGGCGGCAACTCATGACTGTCCAGCGGCCAAATCTCCGGGAACAGGCTGCTCTTTTTTTCTTCCGCCAGCATTTTTTCGCGCTCCAGCCGCTTTTCCGCCTTGGGCGAAACCGCCAGAGGTTCCGGGGTTTCAATCAGCACCGGCTCCCGATATTCTGCCCGCCGTTTTTCTTCCGCGAACACTTCTTCCCGCCGTTCCAACTCGATTCTGGCGATGCGCCGGTCGCGCCACGCCTCAAAACGCGCAAACAGCCATAATCCGCCCTGTTCCAACGCGCCGCCAAATCGCTCGAAAAAGAGAAACCAGGACATCCCCGAAAAAATGCTCCATCCGGTCGCAAAGAGGACGAGCAAAAACAGGATTGCGCCCACGTCCCCAAACAAACCGCCCAAGGCGGCAGCGAGGCTTCGCCCCACGACGCCGCCCGCGCCTTCGGGATACAGGCTGCCGTGCGCGTGAAAACACAGGGTTTCCAGCGCCGCGCTGGCAAACAGAAGCAGGACGAATCCCGCCAGCGCGATATAGAGGGAACGCCGTTCCGGGACTTGTGCCTGCGAAGGTTCGCCGTTTTCGCCGCGCATCCGCGCCAGCCGCACAAATCCCCGCCAGAGCCGCACCAGGCACAAGACCACCAGCCACCAGGCGGAAAAGCCGAAGATGTACAGCAGCAGGTTCGAGACGACCGCGCCCAGCCGTCCCGCCGGGTTTTCGATCAAGGTTCTGCCGGTCTGCGACCAGCCTGGATCGCCATCGTGGTAGCCGTACAGGGAAAGCGCCAGAAAAAAAGCCAGCGCAAACAGGATCAGCAGGATGGATTCCTGAATCAAGAGCCGGACTTTATCGGGCAGGGGGTCAGCTTCGGTCAAACGGCGATTCACCATGAAAAAACACTCCGGGAAAAATCTTTGCCATCCGG
>JAISSL010000233.1 GCA_031273145.1 Zoogloeaceae bacterium
CGCTTCCTGCTCTTCCTTGGTGATGGTGGTAATGACGTTCAGGCCGCTGTCATAGACGGCTTCGGGAAACGTCTCGGCGACGATTTGCCGCGCCATCTCCGCCACGTAATCGGCATGGAGCGCGTAAGAGGTACTTTCGCGCTGGATGATGATCGGCTCTTCCAGCGCCTCTTTTACTTCTTCCGCGCCGATGTACTCCAGTTCGTGCATCCGCCGAAGGACGTAACCTTGCCGCTGTTTGGAAAGTTTGGGGTTGCGGACTGGATTGACCTTGCCCGGTTCCTTGGGCAGACCGGCCAGCATGGCGGCTTCTGCCAGGGTAATTTGCGTGAGCGGCTTGCCGAAATAGACTTGGGATGCCGCCTCAAAGCCATAGGCGCGTTGTCCCAGAAAAATCTGGTTGATGTAAAGCTCGAAAATCTGGTCTTTGCTCAGGTTTTGCTCGATTTTAAAGGCGAGCAACAACTCGTAGGCTTTACGGGTATAGGTTTTTTCCGGGGAGAGGAAGAAATTTCGCGCAACCTGCATGGTGATGGTAGAAGCGCCTTGGCGTTTGTGGCGGGAAACCAGGTTTTTGTAAGTCGCGCGGATGATGCCCTTGAAGTCGACGCCGCGATGCTGATAAAAATCATCGTCTTCTGCGGCCAGCAGCGCCAGTTTCAGGGTATCCGGCACCTCCTCGATCTTGACCGGGGCGCGGGGTTCCTCGCCAAACTCGCCGATCAGGTAGCCATCGCTGCTATAGACCCGAAGCGGAATTCGGGGCTGATAATTGGTCAGCACTTCAAGATCCGGGAGGGTCGGGTAGGCATAGGTGACGAAGACGACGGCGATGGAGGCCGCAATCACGCCCAGTCCGGCAAAGAACAGGAACAGATAGAGGGAGATGCGCGCCGCAATGGAAAGGAAGGCAGAACGGGTCATGGCAGGGAAGAATGTGCACCAAGGTGGAACGAAAAAGAAGGCTATTATACGCGCCGAACGTCTGCAAGCGGGTATCGGGAAATCTTCTGTCGCAAGGCAGGGGCAAGCAAAAATCGTAGGATACGCCGGTCAGACCTGTGTTCAGACCGGCGCGGGGAGAGGCGCAGAAATTCTTTTTGGATGAATGCCCCTGTTTTTCATATTTTACTTTAAACTTCGCACACCATTAAAAGCGGATTCACGGTGCGTATCATGCAGGAAAACAGTTCTCCCAATATGCGGCCTGAGAATGCGGACACCAACAAACAATATTTGTTGCATTCCCAGGTTGAAATCATTTCCCTGTTGCGTGACGCAATGAAGCGCGGGGGGTTGCTCACGACCTATTTCGACGAGGGCATGTCCTTCTTTCTGACTTCCATTCTGGCTGTTTCAGAAAAGGGTCTGATCCTGGACTACGGGAGCGACGATACCGTCAATCAACATGCGTTGCAGGCAACCAAGCTGACGTGCCTCACCAATATTGACCGGGTAAAGGTTCAGTTTGTGCTGAATGGAGTGAGCGAGGTTCAGCATGAGGGGCGGCCTGCCTTTTCCAGTCCCTTGCCGGATGCGGTCTTGCGCTTGCAACGCCGGGAATATTTCCGGGTCGGGACGCCGCTTGCCAATCCGGTCAAGTGCGATATTTCCATCCAGGGCGCGGATCATCCCGATACGGTTTTGCAGATTCCCCTGATTGACATCAGCGCGGGAGGCTTGGGGTTGAACGCGACGACCGAGCAGATGTGGTTTTTCAAGCCGGATCAGGTCATGGGGAACTGTCTGCTC
The DNA here is from genome assembly GCA_031273145.1 of Zoogloeaceae bacterium. Taxonomy (GTDB): domain Bacteria; phylum Pseudomonadota; class Gammaproteobacteria; order Burkholderiales; family Rhodocyclaceae; genus Azovibrio. The sequence continues at coordinate 1,753 of JAISSL010000233.1, forward strand.
ACCTTGCACGATGGGACGCAGATTGCCATGACGCTGGTTGTGCGGAACGCCTTTGAGGTGACAACCCGCGCCGGTCAGCGTTACATCCGGGTCGGTTGTGAATTCCATGATTTGCGCGCTTCTTCGCTCAACATCATCCAACGCTACATCACCCAACTGGAACGGGAAAGAAAGATGCGGTACGCCGGAATTGAGTAGGCGTCTTGCGGACGGCTACAAAAAGACGGCTACAAAAAAAGGACGTTCGGCGAACGTCCTTTTTTTGTGTCCTGATTACCAGCTTGCTTACGCCTGCATGTTCATGACATCCTGATAGGCGCTGACCAGCCGGTTTCTGACCTGCACCATCTCCTGAAAGGAAATGGAAGCGGTTTGCAGGGCGGCCATGACCTCATGCAGATTCTGGTTGCCGGTTCCGGCAACCAGGTCTTCCGCCATCTTGTTCGCGTGTTTTTGCGTCTGATTGACCTGATCAATGGAATTTTTCAGCACCTTGGCAAAATCTACCCCGCCCGCAGCGGCATTTTTTTCCGCTTCAGGCGCAGCGCCGCTTGCCTGAGCCGCAGTGCTCCGCATGATGCTCAGCATCTTTTCCATGCCTTGCGTGTCCATAATGAAAACTCCGTAATATCAGTAGGGGCTTGCCTTCTATCAAGCAAGCGCCATGCCAAAAAACCGCGTCCTAGTCGACCGGAAAGCCTTCTTCCTTGTATTGCTTCAGCTTGTACCGCAAGGTTCGCTCCGCAATGCCAAGGCGCGTTGCCGTGTTCCGGCGGGAACCCTGTTCTTCCGCAAGGGTACGGAGAATATGTTCCCGTTCAAGGTCGCGCATGTTCACATTATCGGCAGATTTTCCGGGATTCTCCAATTTTTCTTCGGAAAAAGTTGTCGCCGGCGGAATTGCTGTGGCAACTGGCGCATCGAATGCCTGTTTTGCCTCGGATATTCTGTCTGGCGAAGCATGGACGGGACGGGCGACCAGCCCCAAATCCTCCACGCCTACAAAATTGCCGCTGACCAGAATCATGGCGCGTTGCGTTACGTTTTCCAGTTCGCGGACATTGCCCGGCCAGAGATAAGCGGCAAGCAACGCTTCCGCTTCCGGGGTAAAGGCAAGGCCGGAACGCCCTATGCGGTTGCCATGCTCCAGCAGAAAATGCCGCGCCAGCGGCACAATATCCAGCGGACGCTGGCGCAGGGCGGGAATGAGAATCGGAAAGACGTTCAGCCGATAATAAAGGTCTTCACGAAAGACTCCGCGCCGCACGGCTTCCATCATGTCGCGGTTGGAGGTGGCGATGATGCGGATGTTCAGGGGAATCGGCTTTTTCCCGCCGACCCGCTCAACCTCCCGTTCCTGAAGGACGCGCAGCAGTTTTGCCTGCAAGGCAAGCTGCATTTCGGTCACTTCATCGAGCAACAGGGTTCCGCCTTCCGCCTGCTCGAATTTCCCGGCCTGCGCGGTGTGCGCGCCTGTAAAAGCGCCTTTTTCATAGCCGAATAGCGTCGCTTCCAGCAGGTTTTCAGCGATTGCGGCGCAGTTGATGGCGACGAAAGGGCCTTCGCGCCGACTGGAATGACGATGGATGAAACGCGCGACGACTTCCTTGCCGGTGCCGGATTCGCCGGTCAAAAAGACGGTTGCGTCCGTCTGCGCGACTCGTCCCGCAATGCCGAACAGGTTGACGCTGACCGGGTCATGCACCACGACTCCGGTAATTTCGCCCGGCGCGGGGAGCGCGTATTTGTCAATCTGCGCGATGAGCGCGCTTGGCTCAAAAGGCTTCAAGAGAAAATCGCAGGCGCCGGAACGCATGGCTTCTACCGCCCGGTCGACATCGGCAAAGGCGGTCATCAACACGACCGGCAATTGCGGATACCGCTGACGAATGGCTTTCAGGAGCGCGATGCCGTCCATCGGCATCATGCGCACGTCGCTGATGACGATGGAGATTTTTTCCCGCGCAAGGAGCGCGAGCGCCTCTTCGCCGCCCGGAGCGGTAAAGACTGGATATTCCGCCAGTTCCAGCGTATCCGCGATGGCCTCGCGCAGATTGGGGTCATCCTCTACAACCAGAATGCCAGGGTGTTTTTCGCTCATTGAATCCTAGAACCTTGGAAGAATAAGGCTTTGATGACAGTTTGTTTTTCCCTGCCATCTCTCAAACCAACAGTTCGACATCATAGCACAGTGGACTCTTACCCGTCTTGGCGCCTTTCCTGTGGCAGAGTTCGCGCTTGAGATTTTCACCGGCTTGTGATACAAATACGCCGCGCTATGCCGCCAAAGGCCGCGATCTTGTAGAAGGTACGCCTTTCGCGTCTGCTGTAAAACCGCCACCCAATGAGGCTCAAAATGACGGAAAATCTCTCCACTAACGCCGATGAAATGCTGGTCACGCCGCAGGAACAGGAAGCCCTGGATTTCCTCTTTGATGTGGCGCTGTCGGCGCATTACGGCACTGCCCGGAAAATCGCGGACTTTTTGTTGTGGTGGTGGAATGACCGGGAGTTTCTGACTTTCCCCACGTCCCTGCTTTGGCAGGATGAAAAACACACCGGCGCGGTCTTGCTTGCCATTACCGCCATCGCCCGCAACGCCGGAAAATACCCGCAGTCCAGGCAAGCCGACATTGAAACCATCATCGAAAAATGTCGCCCCAGCATGGTCGTTTCGCCACAACGCTGATTGGCAAGCAACCCCCGCTTTTCTACTGGCTCTTCTGGTCGGACTACCTGGCATCCACCCGTTCTTACAGGGATACATCACATGAAAGTTACTGCGCTTGGAACCTCGTTACTCTGCTTCGCGTTCCTGTCTGCTCATGCCCAAACGCCATCTGAACCCGATTCCACATATGAAAAATGCCTTGGAGAACACGGAACTGTCAACAATGCGGTTGTCGAAGGCTGTTCCAACATGGCCTCAGACGAGTCGAAGCGCGACATTACCAAACACTACCAATCCATCTATAAGCGGCTTCTTGCTTCAGAGGTTCCTGAAAGTGCCAAAGAATTTGAGGCATCACAAAAGGCATGGCTTCAGTATCGCAACCTTCATTGTAACCTTGCGGGCAGATACATTGGCTCTCCAATGTATGCCTACTGCCCAATGATCAAAAACTTGGAGAGGGCACAGGAACTGCGTACTCTTGATACTATGTTGAAGAACTAATTGGCCTTCGGTCGCCGCTTACCTTGAACATCAGACTTTGACCATCCGGGAGAAATGAGATGCCAAATGGAAAACCGGGCGACCATGATACGTGGACAGATTTCTTCATTCATGAAATCACTGGCAAGTGCCCGGAGGACATGGCAGCCATGTTGAGAACAATCCGTTCTGTAGCGCCTGGCTTGCTCCAGCATCTCGGTCTTGAACCAGACTTGCAGAAATGGATGAACGGAAACGATCTCGATACCGGGCGCGCAAGGCTCAGGCAAATCATCGCGGATTACAACATCCCCTTCAGCGGATAACCCATTCATGCCAACCATCTTCTCACACGCGGCGGTTCCTTTGGCGCTCGGCATGGGGCTGGGGCGTCGCCGCATCCCTCGTCGGCTGCTGATTGCCGGTATCGTCGCTTCCATTCTGCCGGATTTCGACGTTCTGGCGTTTCGCCTGGGCATTCCTTATGCCGATGCGTTCGGCCATCGCGGGGCGTCGCACTCGTTGGCCTTCGCGTTGCTGCTCGGTTTGCTCGCGCTGATGTTTTACCGTCATCTAAAGGCGGGGCGCTGGGTTTCTTTCGCCTTCGTGAGCGTTTCTGCCGCCTCGCACAGTCTGCTCGACATGCTGACCAATGGCGGGCATGGCGTGGCGCTTTGGTGGCCGTTGTCGCAGGAACGATGCTTTTTTCCCTGGCAGGTCATTGAGGTATCCCCGTTGAATCCTCGTCGCTTCCTGAGCGACAGGGGCATTGCCGTGCTGCAATCTGAGTTGTGGTGGATATGGTTGCCTGCCGCGCTCGTATGCCTCGTGCTGTTCGTGTGGCGTCGCAGGTCGGGGTCATGAGAAAATGCGTCAGATTGGTTTTTGTCTAACTCTGCACTCAAGCGGACAGCCTTGAACGTTACTATGTCTATCACTGCACTGCGATTCCAAGGGCAAGGCCATTCGTTTGAGATTGGCGCGTCCATAGAAGAGGAAATTTCACGTCAGGTTTTGGGCGATGTTTCCGCCTACGTCTACGTCTCAGTTTCATCCAATGGCTTTATCGGTCACAATGATCTATGGCTGGCTCATGAAGAGATCGCACAGTTCGCAAGGCAGCTTGGCGAACTCAATCAGTCGCTAAAGGGCGAAGCCAAGCTCTCCTCCATTTCACCGAACGAGCTGGAACTTGTGGTACGTGCGGTCTCTTCCAGAGGCAACGTCGCTGTCACAGGGAACACGGGATATTGGGTGAAAAGTGAAAATGCAATGTTCTGGCATTCAGTCTCGTTCGGGTTTGAGTTTGAGCCGGGGCAGTTGTCCGAGGCACTTCAAGGTTCATGGCTGAGGCAATATGTGTCTAATCCAGACTAACAACTCGTTAAAGGCAGACGGCTTCGCCGCAGCTTAACTGTCTGCAAGACGCATGGGTAAGCGTAAGATAAAAGAAGCGCCGGAGCCGGGCGTGGAATGTACTTCCAGGCTTCCGCCATGCGCGCGCGCCACGCCCAGCGCAATGGATAGGCCAAGCCCGGTTCCCTGACTCTTGGTCGTAAAGAACGGCTCGAAAATACGGTTTTGCAATTCCGGCGT
>JAISSL010000238.1 GCA_031273145.1 Zoogloeaceae bacterium
TTCGGCTTCTGCCGCCGCCGCCTGCCTCAATTCAACCCCGCTTGCCACGATTCCGGCCAGGTCATCCACGGTGTAGAGAAACACGTCATCCAGCATCGCCACTTCTGGCTCAATGTCGCGCGGCACGGCCAGGTCGACCATGAACATGGGACGATGCCGCCGCATCTTCAATGAACGCTCAACCAGTCCCAGGCCGATGATCGGCAGGGGCGAAGCGGTGCAGGAGACCACGATGTCATGCTCGAACAATATCCCGCCGATTTCATCCAGCCGGATGGCGCGCCCGTTGAAGCGTTCCGCCAGCGCCGCGCCCCGTTCCACGGTACGGTTGGCGATGGTGACGGCGGCAGGCGCATGGGCGCAAAAGTGAGCGGCGGCAAGCTCGATCATTTCGCCCGCGCCGATGAACAGCAGTTTTTGCTGGTTGATGGATTCAAAAATCCGCTCCGCCAGTTGCACGGCGGCGGCGGCCATTGAAATGATGTTCGCGCCGATTGCGGTATCGCTCCTCACTTCCTTGGCTACGGAAAAGGCGCGTTGAAAAAGGCGATGCAGATGGCTGCCCAGACTGCCGACTTCTTCGGCCAAGCTCGTGGCTTCCTTGATCTGGCCTAAAATCTGCGTTTCTCCCAGCACCATCGAATCCAGGCCGGAAGCGACCCGGAACAGATGCCGCGCAGCCTGATCGGCTTCAAAGACGTACAAAAAAGGCTGCAAGCGGGAAAATTCGACATGATGATGCGCGGCAAGCCAGATGCCCAGGGCATCCGGCGCATCCAGCACGGCGTAAAGCTCGGTACGGTTGCAGGTGGAAAGGATGAGCGCCTCGCCCGCGCCGGACTCTCGCATCAGCGAGGTTAAAGCCTGCGGCAGAGTTTCGGCAGGAAAGGCCACCCGTTCGCGGATTTCGAGCGGCGCGGTATGGTGATTGATACCTAGGACGTAAATGGACATAAGCCGAAAAGAGAGGCCGGAAAAGGTCTTGCAGACGGCAATTATCTTGCGGATAACGATTGAGTGAGGCGAGATTATACCAGTCTGGCTTGCGGAATGAGGCGTAACCGGGATCAAAAGGCTTACCAAAATCATTTCAATATCATTTGTAACAAGTTGACACGCCTCCTCTTTTATGTCATTCTGGAAAGGAGTCGTGAAATACATTGCGACTTCCTCGATAACTTCATGTAGGAGAAAATTTGATGAAAAAAGTTTTAGCGCTTGCTTCTTTACTGGCTCTGGTCGGTTGTGCCTCAGCTTCTTCGCCTGTGATGGGTGGCCTGTATACTGACGTACAGGGACCGATCACGGCCACCACCGGCAGTGGAGCTTCCAAGACTGGACAAGCCACATGCAAGAGCATCCTCGGCTGGATCGCCCTTGGAGATTGCTCGGTTGACGCTGCCAAGAAAGATGGCGGCATCTCGAATGTGAGTTCAATTGATCACAAATCTACCAACATCCTTGGCTTGTATGCCACGTTCACCACGGTCGTCAAGGGCAACTGAGCCTTGCTGTTTGCGTGAAAACGTAGAAGGCGTCCTTTGAACAGGGACGCCTTTTTTATGCCTGTTGAAAACCTGTTCGCGCCCATGCTCTTTCTTCACGCTTCCAACCGTTACGAAATCCTGCGCTCGCTTCTGCTGGCGCATCTCTCCGGTACGCCGGGGCATCCCCTTTCCCTACAGGAAATCATCGTACCCAATGTGGCCATCCAGTCCGACCTGGAACGCGCAATAGCCGACCAGCAAGGAGTTGCGACCGGAATCCGCTTCTCCTTTCTTGCCCGCTGGCTCTGGCAGCGGATTGCGGCCTTGCTGCCCAACGTAGCAGAGGAATCTCCCTTTGCCCCGGAACGCTCGCAATGGCGGATCATGCGCTTGCTGGCGGATGAGACTTTTATCCGCCAGCCTACCTTACGAGCCTATCTGGCAGAAGCCGATCCCCTGATGCGGCATGAACTGGCCGCCAAAATTGCTGCCCTGTTTTCCGCCTATGCCATTTATCGCCCCGATTATCTGACCAATTGGCAAGCGGGACGCGCCGCGCTCAAAGACCGCGCCCTTCCGCATGAGGACTGGCAGGCCGCGCTATGGCGCAAGCTGGCGGCAGAACTTGGATTGGGCGCGGAACATCCGGCGCTGCTTTTTTTCGCAACCCTTGCCGATGAAACACAGAATGCAGCAAAAAAATTAAGACTTTCCCATGCCCTGCGCGTTTTTTGTCTCTCCGAGTTACCGCCTCTGCATCTTGAAATGCTGACCCGCATGGCTGATTGGGTCGACATCCATCTCTATCTGCTCAATCCCTGCCGCGCCTACTGGCTGGATTTGCTCACCAGCAAGGCCAGGGCGCGGCTAGAGGTAGCGGGACACGCGGATTATCTCGAATCGGGGCATCCCCTGCTTGCCGATTGGGGAGGGCAAACCCAGGCGCTCTTTATCCAGCTGCTGCAAAACGACCGCATCCACGCGAGCGAGTATTTTGCGCCGGACGCGGGAACCTCGCTTCTCGTCCGCCTCCAAAACAGTCTGCTGGAAGGCGAGCCGCCTGCGGCGGGCGCATGGTCGTTGGAAGAGGCAGACCGGAGCGTGGAAATTCATGTGGCGCATTCCCTCTTTCGGCAACTGGAAATTCTGCGCGATCAATTGCTAGCGCGGATCAAGACCGATTCCACCTTGCGTCTTTCGGACATCGTGGTTCTCCTGCCCGATCTGGAAAGCGCCGCGCCCTGGATTGAGGCGGTGTTTGCGCGGGGCAAGCCGCACATTCCCCATGCGATTGCCGGGTATGCCGCCCCCCGGAAAAACGCGGTGGCGCATTTCCTTCTGGCGCTTCTGAATCTGGCCGCGCCGGGGAGTCGACTTCCCGCAAGCGAGGTCTTTGCCTTTTTGCGCGAGCCGCTGGTTGCTGCCGCTCTTGGCCTTTCTGATGATGACGCGGAAAACCTGTGCGCCGCATTAAAAACGGCGGGAGCGCGTTGGGGACTGGATACGCACAGGAAAAGCCACAAAAACGTGCCGGATGAAAGCCCGCTGGAAGCGCGGCATACCTGGCGCGACGCCCTGGCGCGTCTGTTCCTTGGCTATGCGTCCGCACCAATAGGAGAAGCTGGAGAAGCGCCTGTCACCGAGCCTTTTCTAGGATTGCTGCCCGCAGGCAATCTATCCGGTTCCCGCGCCCGGATTCTAGGCAGCGCCTGGCTGTTACTGGAACGGCTGGAAAAGTTGCGGCACGCGCTCATTGAACCGCTTTCTGCCGAAGGCTGGCGTACCCTCTGGCAACAAGTCCTGGATGAATGGCTGGGCGACGGGGAGGATATTGCGGATACGCCGGAAATGACCGGAGAAGCCGCCCTGCGCCAGACCCTTGCCGCGCTCCATACCCTGTGCGACGACATGGCAGCTGCCAATCAGGGGAACCACGCGCAGCAGGCAGAACCCCTGCGTATCCCCGCTCAGGTGGCCCTTGCCGCGCTGGAGACGGCGCTGCAAACGGATGCCTTCGGCGCTAGACCTTCCGGGGCGCTTACCTTTGCTGCCCTTTCCGGCTTGCGCGCGCTGCCCTACCGGATGGTCTGCCTGCTGGGACTGGACGATGGCGCATTTCCCCGCCGGGAACAAGCCTTTGAATTCGACCTCATGCCGCTTGAGTTTCGCCAGGGCGACCGCCGGCAGGGGAGCGAAGCGCGTAACCTGTTTCTCGACCTGATTCTATCTGCCCGCGAAACCCTGTATCTTTCCTATTCCGGCAAAAGCCAGCGGGATGATGGCGACCTCCTCCCTTCGCTCCTGCTTACCCAATTGCGGGATTTTCTCTGCAAGGCGACCGGCGCGCCCTTGGAACGCTTGCAAATCGTCCATCCCCTGCAAGCCTTCTCTCCCGAATATTTTTCCGGCGATTCCCGCCGGGTCAGTTTTATGCGGGACTATGCCGAGGCGCTTCAGAACGCGCAAAGTGCAGCAGAAGCCTCTGGCAAGCCTTTTTTTGTCGCGCCCCTGCCAACGCCCGTCGACACGACGGTGCATCTCACGGAACTGCAAGCCTTCTTTCGGCACCCGGCGCGCGCCCTGCTGCAAAACCGGCTGGGTATCCGGCTGCCCGATACGGCAGATGAAACGGAAGACAGCGAGCCGCAAACCGCGCAGGGACTTGCCCGTTATAACCTGGGGCAACGCCTGCTTGCGGCGGCGCTTGCAGGCGCAGACGAAGCCAAACTTCTGCGCCTTGCGCGTAGCGGGGTCGAATATCCCGGCGGGCGTCTGGGCGAAGCCTTGCTGGCAACGGAGACAAAGGCCGTTATCGCCTATGCCAATCGCCTGCGTCCACTCTGGCGCAGCCGGCAAACTGAGGCGCGGGAAATTTCCCTAATATCTGGTGGACAAAGCATTTCGGCTTCTCTTTCCGGTTTGACGCCGGATGGCCTGCTGCGTTTTCGCTATGCCAATGCGAAGGGGAGCGATTACATTGCAATCTGGCTGGAACACCTCTGCCTGAATGCGGATGGCGCCGGGCTGCAAACCCGCTTTTTTGCCCGCGACACGGATTTCTCCTTTTCGCCCCTTGCCAGGGAGGATGCCCAGGCAAGGCTTGCCGATTGGCTTGCCGCCTGGCGCGACGGCAATCAAGCGCCCCTTGCCTTCTATCCCGAAACGGCCTGGGCATGGCAACAAAGGGGCGAAGGCGCGGGGCGGATAAAATGGCT
>JAISSL010000134.1 GCA_031273145.1 Zoogloeaceae bacterium
GCTGCTCTTGACCGTGAGTATGAAAAACAGCCGTGCGACGACGAGACCGTCAAGGCGGTTGCCGCCTGGGCGGGAGTCAAGGGGAAGCTGGTTTTGCGGAAACAGCAGCGAGAGCCGGATGGCCTGATTTTTGCCGCAGCGTGCAAGGCAATGCCCAACGCGCCTGATACCACGATTGCGGCGATTGCGTTTGGCCCCCTCTACGACCAAGAAAGCGGGAGGGATGTTGGTGAACAATTGCGGGTTGTGGCTTTGGTCGAGGCCGGCAAGGTGGTGGCTGGCAACCGTTCCACCATCGAAGAAGGCGCGATCACCGTGATGGTCAACAAGTACCGCATTGACACGGCGCGGTACATATTGTCCAAAGACGTTCGCGCCTTTGGCGTTGTTTTCAGCTATATGAGTAGCAATTTTCGTTGTGCCGAAGGAGGCAACGACGATTACCTGACCTTGTGGATTCGTGAGGGTGAAAATTTGCGCGCCCTGTTTCAAACCAATCTTGATGGCTGGGGCATGGTGGATGGCGGTTGCGAGTTCGACGAAATGGTAGGGCTGATAGAACGCGCAAAGATGACCATTGCGATTGAAAAGACATCCAGTCATGGTTTTGCCGACCTTGCCATCACCGCGCAGGTGAAGCAAGACCGTTGTACCAGAGATGATTCTTCTGAATATGGTTCTGGATACGATTGCCAGGATGCGGGGAAGCGTACCTTCCGCAGGGTGGTGAAATATAATGGGCAATCCTATGGTGAAGATTACTGGTGGCCTCCCGCGGATCGTCGGAGGTTTGATTGTGGGACATCCTGTCCATGAGGAACCCTCCGATGCACAAGACTTTTGGGGTTTTACTTTTGCTCGTTGCGGCTTTTGTGTCGCCTGCCCATGCGAACGATGAACAGCCATGCAGTGACGCGACCGTCAAGGCGGTTGCCGCCTTGGCTTCGCAAGAATGACGTTCGGAGAAACGGTTCGGCCTCGCTTTCCCTGTCTTACGCAAGCGGGTATCATTCGACGTTTCTCAAAACACTCCATTTTTTACTTTAGAGACGAGCGCACATGAATTCGATTCAGCCCGTTAACATTGGTTTGCTTGGCATTGGTACGGTTGGCGGCGGGACTTATACCGTCCTTACCCGCAATGCGGAAGAAATCGCGCGGCGCGCCGGACGCCCCATTCAGGTATCCTTCATCGCCGACCGCGATCCTGAACGCGCGCGCGCGCTTTCCGGCAACGCCTGCCGGATTACGGACGACCCGTTTGCCGTCGTCGCCGACCCTGCCGTGGATGTCGTCGTGGAATTGATCGGCGGCTACACCACCGCGCGTGAACTGGTCATGCGCGCCATCGAAAACGGCAAACACGTCGTCACTGCCAACAAGGCTCTGCTGGCGCTGTACGGCAACGAGATTTTTGCCGCCGCGCAGCAAAAAGGCGTCATCGTCGCCTTCGAGGCAGCCGTCGCGGGCGGCATCCCGATTATCAAGGCGTTGCGCGAAGGACTTTCCGCCAATCGCATCGAATGGGTTGCCGGCATCATCAACGGCACCACCAACTTTATCCTTTCCGAAATGCGCGAAAAAGGTCTGCCGTTTGCCGAAGTGCTGAAAGAAGCGCAACGTCTGGGCTATGCCGAAGCCGATCCTACCTTCGACATCGAAGGCATGGATGCCGCGCACAAGGCAACCCTGATTGCGGCGATTGCGTTTGGCATTCCCGTCCAGTTCGACAAAGCCTATGTTGAAGGGATTACGAAGCTGGAGGCGCTGGACATCCAGTACGCCGGGCAATTAGGGTATCGCATCAAACTTCTGGGCATTACCAGACGGCGGCAGGATGGCGTGGAGTTGCGCGTTCATCCGGTGCTTATTCCCGAAAAACGCCTGATTGCCAATGTCGAGGGCGCGATGAACGCCGTCCTGGTCAAGGGCGACGCGGTGGGCGTGACGCTTTATCACGGCAAGGGCGCGGGCGCGGAAGCGACTGCTTCGGCGGTCATTGCCGATTTGATTGATGTCGCCCGCGCCGCTACGACCGACCCGGATAACCGCGTGCCGCATCTGGCCTTTCAGCCGGATCAGTTGCATGACCTCGCCATCCTGCCGATTGAGGATGCCGAAACGGCCTTCTACCTGCGCTTAACTGTGGATGACAAAGCCGGCGTCCTGGCCGACATCACGCGCATTCTGGCGGGAGAAAATATTTCCATTGACGCCATGCTGCAAAAAGAAGCCGAAGAAGGCAAAGGCACGACGGACATCATTCTGCTCACCCACATCTGCCGGGAAAAACACGCCAATGCCGCCATCGGCAAGATTGAGGCGCTGCCCTCCGTCAAAGGCGCCGTGACCAGAATCCGGCTGGAAACACTGGGTGGATGATGTCAGCCTCTCTGGAAGTTTTACGCGCAGATATAACCACGTTGGCAGTAGATGCCATCGTGAACGCAGCCAATTCCAGCCTGCTGGGCGGCGGCGGCGTGGATGGCGCGATTCATCGTGCCGCTGGGGCAGAGTTGCTGGACTTTTGTCGCACTTTGGGCGGTTGCGAGACGGGCGAGGCCAAATTGTCGCCGGGGTATCATTTGCCCGCCCGTTACGTGATTCATACCGTAGGCCCTATCTGGCAGGGCGGCAATTCCGGCGAGCCGGAACAATTGGCCGCGTGTTACAAGAACGCCTTGGAACTGGCGGCGCAGCATGACATCCGGTCATTGGCGTTTCCCTCTATCAGCACCGGGGTGTATCATTTCCCGGCGGATGCCGCAGCCCGTATCGCCATTGACACCGTGCTAACAACCCTGGCACAACAGCCTGCCATCGAACGGGTCTTGTTCTGCTGCTTTTCCGAGGCAGATCGGGCGCGTTATGCGGCGTTGCTGACCGTCAAAGACGTGAACAAACCGGAGAACCCGCAATGAACGCCTTCTATTCACGCCTTTTTGCGCTTTGCCTTTTGTTCTGCCCCCTGTACATTCAGGCGGAAGAAGCGCGTCCGCTTGCGGAAGACCCGGTGGCGGAAAAACGTCTGCTTTCCATCGCCGGAGAATTGCGCTGTCTGGTCTGCCAGAACGAGACGATTGCCGCTTCCAACGCGGATTTGGCAAACGATTTGCGCCGGGAAATCCGTACCATGATCGGCGCGGGTAAGAACGATGAGGAAATCCTGGATTTCATGGTGAACCGCTACGGCGATTTCGTGCTCTATCGTCCTCCCTTCAAGGCTTCTACCTGGCTGCTCTGGCTTTTGCCGCCGTTCTTCTTTTTGTTCGGAATCGTGGGGCTGAGGCTCTACCTGATTCGGCGCAATCGCCGCCTGACGGATGCCGCACCCCTGCCCCCTGAAGTGCGCGATACGGCAAAACGTCTGCTTGCCGAAGCATCGTCCGAACCCGCTTCGCCCCCTTAATCCATCCCACGCCACTGCCCGCCATGACCGCCTTTCTGATTGCTGCCGTTTGCCTCATCCTGATTCCTGTGGCCTTCCTCTTTCCGGTGCTTTTGAAGCGCCGGAACGCGCCTGTCCAGTCTCCCGCAACCCTTTCTAATCTCCACATCCTGCGCGAGCAACTGGTTGATCTGGAACGCGAACGCGCCGCCGGGCTATTGAGCGAAGCCGATTTTGCGGAAGCGCGGGATGATCTGGAACGTCGCCTGATTGAAGAAAACGCGCCGGAAGCCGCGCCTGCCGCGCCCACGCAAGGCCATCCGCAAAATGCCCCGCTTGCCGCCGCTCTGTTGGCGCTCGTGCTTGTCGTGGGCGGGTTTTCCAGCTATCTCCTGTTGGGCGAACCGTTGGCGCTGGAAGCGGAAAATCGGGTTCAGCCCGCCGGACATCCTGCCTCGACCATGCCCACGCTGGAACAAATTACCGACATGATTGGGCAACTGCAAGCGCACCTCAAGGACAATCCGAACGATGACGCGGGCTGGCTGAATCTGGCGCGCGCCTATCAGGCGATTGGCCGTTCTACCGAGGCAATCGCCGCGTATGAAAAGATTGAAGCGCGTATGAACGATGACCCCGACCTTCTGACCGATTATGCCGAAGTGATTGCTCTGAACGCCATGCCGGAAAATCCCGGCGATGCGTCCCCCAACGCTTTTCGCGGCAAGCCGCGTAAACTGCTGCTTCAGGCGCTCAAACTCAATCCCGACCACAACAAGGCGCTCTTTTTAGCGGGCGCTGCCGCATTCGAGGCGGGGGATAAACAGGAAGCCGCGCGTCATTGGGAAAAACT
>JAISSL010000100.1 GCA_031273145.1 Zoogloeaceae bacterium
CTGCCTTCCTTTCCCTTCTTGCAGATTTCCACGCCCCACAGGAGTTTTCGTCCGTAGAACTCGGGAACGCACAGACGATGCGCGTACAATCCTCCCGTCCATTCGGCGGGGTCGTATTCGGTACGGTAGCTCAGATCATTTCCGCCCAACGCCTTGCCGCCGGAACCCGCATAGACGCTCTTGCTGGTCGGATCGCCCTCGGCTTCGGTGATGAGCGCCGAGATTCTGCCGGCAAGCTCTTCCGCCGCCGTCGCCGCCATCGTGCCGCCATGCCCGTTCAGTCCCGCGTGCATCAGGTCGTCGTTCTGCTCGTACTGTTCATTTAACCCACCCGGATAAGTCCACAGGATGTTCCGGGTCGGGTTTGAATTGGCGAGAAAATTGTTGACATCAATATCCGAGAGGCTGCCCTGCACGCCCAGGCCAATCGTGAAAGTCTGCATGTGCTGCCAGAAGGCCGGATTCCTCTTGGTCGGCGCAACCTGATTGGGGACGTTGGGCAACAGGTCGACGCCCCAGTAATACATGGCAATGTCCGCCAGACTGCCCTTGACCGCGTAATTCTTGTGCTGTCCGAAGAAAGGGGCGCGCGGCCTGTACTGGTAGCTTCGCACGGGATTGCCGTTGCTATCCTGCTTTATAACCCGTGGCAAGGTTGCGCCATCTACGTCGCCGCCATTGATCGCGTTGAAGGGCGCCAAATCCACAGCCCGGATTTTTGCGTTGCCATCCGTCATCAGGATGGAGAAGGAACGGCGGCAACCGAAAACCTTGCCCGTGCCGCCCTCGCCGCCCTTTATATACCGGGTTGGCGGATATTCCTTCCAGGGCGCCTGGGTCCTGAAATAGTTGCCGGTATTGTTCAGCGCCATATGCAGTTGATGATCCTTTTCCTCAGCGGACGGTTGGGGCGAGACGGCAAGCAGCCAATCGTAGAAGCGCCTGACGAATTGCTGGCCGGCGTAGGGACTTTTCGTCCCGTCCGGTTCGGTCGCGTCTGCCGGAAAATCCCGGAACGGCACGACCCCGATGCCGTTCCTGCTGGAATCCATCTGTCCCGGCCCGCGCCCGGCGGATGCCCTGGGACTCATGCTCCCCGAACTGGTGGTATCGTAGCCCAGACGGATGTGACGACCCTGCATGGCTTCGCCGGGCTTGCCCGGATTCTTCCAGTCCACGAACTGCGAGAACGCGATGGACATGCCCGCTTTCGCCGCCATGTTGCGGGTACGATAGTAGGTGTACCAGTTCATGAAGTTGCGGATTTCTTCCTGACTGGTGCGCCGCCGGGGCGTTTTTTCCGTCACCAGTTCGCCGTTGTCGTTTACGAATTGGTTGACCAGATGAGGACGGGATTGTTCCGCGCCGTTCAGGTTGTTGCAGATGCCATTCGCGCAAGTGCCGGGGCTGTTGAAAATCTGTCCCTTGTACTCAAAATGGGAAACCGGCGCATTGGCAGCATCCTTGTTTTTGTCCCAATAGCCTTTGCCGGTAGTATCGCCAATTGCGTGGCGACCGGCATAGCAGGTTATCCGCTCTCCTGTGCTGGGCCAGTCGGGCTTTCCCACCCAGGGATAAGGCTCCCAGGGACGCAAAACGCCCCCGCTCACTCCGTCGTAGCGCGTCGCGTCCATGCACCAGCGGCTTCTTGGACGTACCAGATTGAAAGGCATCGTGCCGCCATGCTCAAAATAGCTGGTACTGAGATAGCCATGCCCCACGCCTTCCTCATGAACGTCCCAGAGCCGATAGCCGGTGCGGCAATGCGCGTGCACAACGCCGCCGCGCCAGCTCTGTTCGGGAAGCTGGGGAACCGGGTTTTGCAAGCGCCCGGAATAAGCGCCGCTTGAGCTTTCCAGCCCTCCGTAGTATTCCTTGCTATCCGTCACTTCCCGGAAAATGGTAGGACAAGCGCGGTTGCCAACCAGAGTGCCATTCCCTGTCGCGCTACGGTAGTAGGTTTGAGCCAGCTTGTCGTTCGTGCGGAAGAAATAGCCGGGCTTGGCGGGGCGAAAAGCCCAGTATTCGTAGTTGTACATGTCGTCTTCCGGTTTGACCTTCGGGTTGAAATTCGGGTTGTCCCGCATGGAATTGTAGGCCGGAACGTAATCCCAGTAAGCCGCCGCCGCCGCGCCTGTGCCGGTAATCGGAATCGCGCCGCCAGTCTCCCTGTTCGCGCTATTCGCAATCAGGCGGGTCTTGTTCGCGCACGTCCCGCCTTCCTGCACCTGCTTTGCGTATCCATCCTGACACACCTCAGGCCAGCTGCTCAGTTTGTCGCTGTTCCTGAGATGCGTAAGCCGGGTGCCATCGTGCCGGACGGGCGGCTGATAGGTGACATCCGGGTTGTAGAAAA
This sequence comes from Zoogloeaceae bacterium, assembly GCA_031273145.1. Classification (GTDB taxonomy): domain Bacteria; phylum Pseudomonadota; class Gammaproteobacteria; order Burkholderiales; family Rhodocyclaceae; genus Azovibrio. The sequence goes on from JAISSL010000100.1 coordinate 2,357, forward strand.
TCACGTTCAGAAAGGGCGCGGCGCGCAGATGTCCGACCTGCGCCACGCCGTAATAGTCGTAGGCTTCGCCTTGCGGCGTTTCGTCCGGCATGTAGGTGTTGTTCATGGACGGATAATCGTCGTGAATGTAGACCACGTTGGGGTCCATGGGTTTTTCCGCCGTCAGCGGCTGCTGGGCGATGTTGAACTGAGCCGGGACAAGGTTGGAAAAGAGGGCTGCAATCAGCCAGAAGATCGCCCTGCCCGGAAAAAGGGCAAGGCAGGAAAGAACAGCTTGGGGTTTCATGGTACTTCCTTTAGCGCCCTACGGACGAGCCGCGCGCGCTTTAATTATTTTGACAACCAACGCTGCCATGACGCCGATCCGGGGATGGGCATGAAAGGATGAATCCAGTCACGGCAGGTTGATTTGATTCTAGGTACGAAAAACGCGCCCTTTGCCAAAAAATAGGACAAGCGGTTACTCTGAAGCGATAAACGGGGCTTTGAAAGGAAATGCTAAACGCTCAATCCCGGTCTTGCCGCTTGACAAGCTGTTTATTGTTGCTAGAGCGGTTTATGTTTAATCCTGTACATGATGGTATCTCCATCCCTTAACCAGGGTTAAAGCATGACACGGGCGGCAGGTCTTGCAGACGGCATCCGCCGCCCCTACGGACAAGTTCAGTGGACGCGCATTGAACAACATGTAGGGGACGCAACCTCTGTCCCGCCACAGGTCTTGCGGATGGCAAGGGTTTTCAATTCGCCGTCCGCAGGATGCGGTTGCTGCCCGCTACCATTTCGATTTCATATAGCCTGCACTCCAATGCCCCATTGAACAGCGGGGTTTTGCGGCGGGGGGAGAGGCGCAGCAATTTCTGGAAATCCGGGTCGGCGGTGAAAATCGCCGCCGTCCAGCCGGGAAATTGACGTTTCAGAACCGTCCCCATCGCCGGATAAAGCTGCGCCAGCGCGGAGTGTTCGCCCATCCGCTCGCCATACGGCGGATTCGCCACCAGAATGCCGGGTTTATCCGTTGGCGCGGTACATTCCAGAAAATCGCCTGCCATGACCTCTACCGCGCCTTCCAGTCCGGCATTGGCAAGATTTTTCCGGGTTGCCCGTACCGCGCGGGGGTCAAGGTCGGATGCCCAAATATCCAGAAAACTCGCTTCCTCCACGGCGTTCAAGGCCATACGGCGAATTTCCTGCCAGACTTCCGCCTGAAAGGGTTTTAAGTTTTCAAAGCCGAAGCGGGGACGTTCCAGTCCGGGGGCGCGATTGAGCGCCATACAGGCGGCTTCAAGCGCAAAGGTTCCGCTACCGCACATGGGGTCAAACAGAGGCGTGCCGGGATGCCAGCCGGCAAGTCGCAAAATGCCTGCCGCAAGATTTTCCTTCAGCGGCGCTTCCACATTGGCATGGCGCAAGCCGCGCTGCCAAAGGGGCGCGCCGGAAGTATCCAGATAAATCGCGCAATCCCGCGCGGACAAATACACCTGAACCCGAACCTCCGGCGCGCGGGTATCCACATTGGGACGCCGCCCCAAAGCCGTGCGAAAACGGTCGCAGACGGCATCCTTTACCCGCAGGGTCACGAAATCCACGCTCTTGACCGGCGAACGGCTGGCCGTCGTCAGTACCCGAAAAGTCGCATCTACCGAAAAATACCGTTCCCACTCAACCGCAAGCGCCTGCCGATAGATGTCCTCCTCGCCCTTTTCCTTCCGGTAGGGCGCGCTCGCAATCCGCCAGAGAATGCGCGTTGCGATGCGGGAATGGAGATTGGCGCGATAGCAGGCTTGCCAATCGCCGCTAAATTCCACGCCGCCATGCGTCTCGCGGACGGACTTTGCCCCGGCCTGGGTCAGTTCCTCGGCCAATAATCTTTCCAGCCCGCGCGGACTGGTGGCAAAAAAATGTTCCATCACCAAAACTGATAAGGCTTCAACACTGCCACAAAAACCGTGGCAAACATGATGAAGGTGGGTAATTCGTTGAACCAGCGAAACCAGACGTGGCTGCGCTCACTTTTATTTTCCCTGAACTGCCGGATGATGACCCCGCAATAGGCGTTATAGAGCGTGAGAACTACCGTAACCGTCGCCTTGAAGTAGAGCCAGAAACCCGACAGGTCAAAGTAAAACCACAGCCACAGGCCGAACACGACCGCCAGCGCCCCCAACGGACTCATGAAGCGGAACAGCTTTTCCGCCATGCGGAGCAGGCGTTCCTTTTCCGCCTTGCTCTCGGCAGGCACCATCGCCAGATTGACGAAGATGCGCGGCAGATAAAACAGTCCCGCAAACCAGGAAATGATGAAAATGATGTGCAGGGCTTTGAGGGTGTTGTAGTCCATGAAAAATCCTTGTGGTTCATCCACATGAATCTGCCGTACAGACTGCCGTCTGCAAGACTGTGGGGCGGACGCTGTGGTAGACTTTCGTCCCTTATCCTGCGCCCTGGCTATTCGGGAATCGCGCCAATCGCGTTTCCCGCTGTTTTGTGCATTGTGCACAGGCGGCATTCTAGCCGATTCGCGCCCTACCCTGACAATTCATTGAGAAGCCGGAAATTATGCCTCATCAAATTACCCTGATGCCCAGCGGCATCGCCTTTGCCGCCGACGCAAATGAAACCCTGCTCGAAGCCGCGCTGCGGCAGGATATTCTCCTGCCGCACGGCTGCAAGCATGGCGCGTGCGGCACCTGTAAGGGAAGCGTGCTTTCCGGCGCGGCTGATCCCGGCAAATATCTGCCCCATGCACTATCCGATACCGAGCGCGAGGCGGGGAAAATCCTGTTCTGCGCTGCCCATGCCAAAAGCGATTTGACGCTGGATTGCCCGCAGGCCAGCATGAGCGCCCGGATTCATCCGAAAAGCCTCCCGGTTCGCATCGAGCATCTGGAAAAAGTTGCCGAAGACATCATTTTGTTGCGTTTGCGCCTGCCGGCCTCTGAAACCTTTACGTTTCGCGCCGGACAATACCTTGATTTTCTGCTGACGGAAAACCGGCGACGCAGTTTTTCCATCGCCAACGCGCCGGAAAGCGGGGATTTTATCGAACTCCACATCCGGCGTATCCGGGGCGGCTTTTTTACCACCTGGTTGTTCGAGACGGCCAAGGTCAAGGACATCCTGCAAATTGAAGGGCCGTATGGCAGCTTTTTTCTGCACGAAGCAAGCGAAAAGCCCGCCATTCTGATGGCTACCGGGACGGGCTTTGCCCCGATCAAAAGCATGGTGGAATGGAGCCTTGCCCAGAACCACTGCCGCCCGCTCCATTTCTACTGGGGCAGCCGCCACGCAAGCGGCCTTTATGCCCGCGCCTTGCCGGAACGATGGGCGGCGGAACATTCCCACCTCCGTTTTACGCCGGTTCTCTTCAAGTCTGCGCCCGACTGGGAAGGCCGCACCGGGTCTATAGAAGAAGTGGTTGCCGCCGATTATCCAGACCTCTCCACGTTTGAGGTCTATGCCTGCGGCAGCCCGGAGATGGTCGAAACCGCCCAACAAACCCTGCTTGAACGTTGCCGCCTGCCCGAAAGCGCCTTTTACGCCGACGCCTTTACTTTTGCAGCGCCAGAACAATGAACAAACCCGTCAGTTGAATGATTCATGTGAGTTACCATCTTGACAACATTCCAGACCTGGAACACAATGATACAAGATTTGGCTCAAGGAGATACTGCAATGGATGTCATGACGGCAAGAGAAGCAGCCCAAAAATGGAACGTTACACAGCGGCGGGTTGCGACGCTGTGCTCGGAAAATCGCATTGATGGGGCGGAACTTATCGGAAACATGTGGCTTATTCCGAAATCGGCTCAAAAGCCGGAAGACGGGCGTGTTACCCGCTTTGACCCGCCTACAGACATGGCTGTCAAGCCCTTTCTGAAGTGGGCAGGCGGCAAGTCGCAAATTTTAGGGAACAAGAAACAATCTCAAACAGGAGGCAGTAAAATGACCGAGGTAATCATCAATACCCCTGAAGCGTTTTATCCACGCTTCATGTCGCTATGCGCCAAGTCGCAAAGAGGGATAAAGCTATGCGCCCCATACGTGAAATCCAATGTCATGGCAGAATTGCTTAAGAATAAGCGCCCTGATGCGTCCATTGACCTTATCACAAAGGTAAATTGGAATGACTATCGTAGCGGAGTTTCAGATTTAGAATCACTGGAAAAGACTTTGGCGCATAATGGACGAGTTTTTAATTGGTCCAGCTTGCACGCAAAAATTTACATTTTCGATGACCGTCAATGTATTATTACATCAGCGAATTTAACCTGGTCAGGGTTGAACAAAAATGCAGAGTGTGGTCTCTTGACTGATGATGCCGATATTGTAAATTCTGTTTTGAATTTTTATAATGGCATGATTACACATGAAGACATCGGCAAAATTACAAAGCAAGAAGTTAAAGACTTAGCCGATTTCCTCAAACAAATTCCACCCAAGCCGCCTAGTGATAATCTATCTGCGATTTCCAATAGCTTATCTGGATGGAAACGCGATGTCTTTTTGTCACTTGCTCAGTTCGGTGAATCATTTACTACAGCCGAAGTAAAAGCGATGGCAGAACAACTGCGTTCCAAGCATCCTCGCAACAATAATCGAGAGGCTAAAATCCGGCAAACATTGCAGTATCTTCGTGACTTAGGTCTCATTGAATTCACGTCGCCTGGTATATACAAAAAACTTTGGCATAATTAGAGAATTTTTCGCTTAGCCATGCACTTTTTTGCCCTCTCCCGGCGCTTCGCGCCACCCTCTCCCACAAGTGGGGAGAGGGTAATTGTGTTATGGCACGATGAGCAAAACATGCAGTACTTCATTTCCACAATCACTTTTTTGAAAGGAAAACATCATGGGAATAAGACTTCACCCTTGTACCAAATACGAAATGGAATTTGGCGACGGCAGCTTCAACAATCGTTATTACGACCTTCTGGAAGACATGGAGAGAGAAGGTATATGCGTATGCCCGCCTGCCGACGATGTACATAGCGACGTTGAGGTCTATGCCGAGGAATTCCAGAAGTACATCCAGTTAAAGAAGAAAGCACTTGCCGATGGTCAAACTAAAATCGGCGAAGACATTGACCTTGCTGAAGCTATCGAAGACTTGCAGTACATCTTCGAGGGCGCAGACAAGCGGGATGGCTTTGTCCACATGGCCATTTACTAGGCGTACCTGCTCTACCCCACCCATCCGGGTGGGAAAGGGCTTTGTTCATCAAGTGCAAGCACAACAGACCTTGATGGAACGCTGCCGCCTGCCCGAAGACGCCTTTTATGCCGACGCCTTTACTTTTGCAGCACCAACCCCATGAACAGACAATGCGCGGTTGTCAGATTGTCAAGCGTCCTGTTCCACGCCGGGTTTTTCATCCTGCTGGATGCTCTCGTCAGGCTCAATGCTATTTCTGCGACGAGGGGGAATGCGAAACAAGGCGCTATATTCGCTATCAGGAAGGGCATTCAATGAACCCGGTTCCCAACGATAGAGCGTCATCAATCGTTCGGTTCCAACGCCCTTGAAAACGCGATCTTCCTGGTGGACACGAATCGCAAAAGTCAGCCCAGCATCTGTCGTCGCCGTCCACTGTTGCGTTTCATCGTTTTCTTCACTTATCCTGAAAACAATCTGTTCCTGTTCTCCGAACAAATAGGGTATGCCGCACGCAATCGGAACGCTCAAAAGCGCGGTCATATAGCTTAAAATCAGGGCTAGAATGACCATAATCCATTTTCGTTTGATGTTTTGCATATACCAGCAAGCCATTGCGACCGTACCCAGGAAAAATACCCAATAAAGCGCCGCTTCAAACAGGCTATCCAACAAATGAATAGACTTCGGTATAAACGCCAGCAGCAGAAGCAAAATCGTCACGCCGATTGTGGCACATAAAACATGCACTACTTCTTTACTCATGCGAGCCAGTCCCACCAGTGCCGGGATTTTTTCTATTTCTTCATCGCTCAGAACTTCAACGGAACCCACAAAGCGTTTAAGCGCCTCTTCCAGCGACAAATCATGTCCAACCCCCACAAAAACCGGGTCAATAAGAAGAGTCTTGAGAGACAAAACATACTGTCTGCCGAAGCGGTGTATAAAGACGAGTTTCCGCGACTGCCCCAATTTCCCAAACAACATAGGCGAGATTGCCACACGTATCTGCGAAAATTCATTCCACGCACAGTGGCGCGGCATCTTATTGGACAAAAAGCCGGTACAGGTTATGCCATCACGATTGAGCGTAATGCTTAACCGTGAAATAAAAAGCAGAGCTGCCCCGACTATTATAGTCACGGGCCACATCAAGGCATAAGTTGTATATGGTAACGCAAATCCCATGTCAGACAAAAGGACATGCGGCATCAAAAGCGCAAGGACGAGCAAGAACCAGCAAAAGATTATCTTTCGGATCTCGGTTCTCGTGTAGACAAAGCGATATTCTGGCTGTTCTTGCGGAAAGCCATTTGTGCCAATTGCCTGCGTTGCCTGCAAATTTTCCATGATGTCCTCGCTTATGTCCAAAAACAATTTACCATCTGGCAAACTAAAAACCGCTCGTCATTATAACTTGTTTCATCATGGCGGGTACTGCGCTCACCCTTCCCGTTTTACCAGCGCCGCATAAAACCCGTCCGTGCCGTGCGTATGCGGAAAAAGGCGTTGTTCTTCGTTCAATGTCCAGCCGGGATGCGTCGCAAAAAATGCCTGAACCACGCCTTCATTTTCTTCCGGCAGCAAGCTACACGTCGCATAAAGCAGATGGCCGCCGGGACGGACCAGCCTTGCCGCCGCCGTCAGAATGGCGGATTGTCGCGCCGTCAGTTCGGCGACTGAATCCGGCGTTTGTCGCCATTTGAGGTCCGGGTTGCGGCGCAACGTCCCCAAGCCGGAACAGGGCGCATCTACCAGCACCCGATCCATCTTTCCAGCCAGACGTTTTAATTTCGAGTCGCGTTCCGAATCCAGGCAAATCGGGCGCACGTTGGATAAGCCGGAACGCGCCAGCCTGGGTTTTAGTTTTTCCAGCCGCCGACTGGAAATATCGAAAGCGTACAGCCTGCCGGTATTTTTCATCAACATGCCCAGCAGCAGGGTTTTTCCGCCCGCGCCCGCGCAAAAATCGGCCACGACTTCCCCGCGTTTGGGCGAGAGCAACAAGCCGAGCAACTGGCTACCCTCATCCTGCACCTCAATTTTTCCCGCCAGAAACAGCGGATGCCGGGTCAATGCGGGCTTTTCCCGCAGCCGTACCGCAAAAGGCGAATGCTGCCCGATTTCCACGCTCAACCCTTCCCCTTTCAGCGCCTCCACCACCGATTCCCGACTGCCTTGCAAAAGATTGACGCGCAAATCAAGCGGCGCGCTTATGTTCAAGGCGCGCGCCAGCGCGTTCGTTTCTTCGCCGAACACCTCAAGCAGACGGGTATAAAGCCAGTCGGGCAGGTCTAGCCGTTCGGCGGGGGATAAGGTCTCGTCGGAAAACCCTTTCACGGCGGAAAGCCAGGTTGCTTCTTCCGCCTTCAGCAAATGTTCCAGTTCCCGCAGGTTGCGCCCCTGCCCAATCAGAGCCGCCAGAAGAAGGCGGCGCGGGGTGACGTTCCCGCCTTCAAGCAGGGCGCGGGCAGAAAGGGTACGGAGCTTTCGCAGGACATAAAAACAGGTCTCGGCCACAAACCCGCGTTCCTGCTGCCCTATCCCGCGATGTTCCCGAAAATAGCGGGAAAGCTCGCCATCGGCGGGAAAGGCAAAGGGCAAAAGCAGGGCAAGCGCCGCCTCGGCATGGGCAAACAGCCCCGGATGGATGCGGGTCAATTGACCGGATAATTTCGTTTTCGTTGCTGCGCGCGTCTTATTCATGGCTGTTCTTCCTCTTCCGGTTCTGTTTCTTCCGGTTCCGCTTCCTCTGGGTCGTAATAAAGTTTGTAGCGTTCCATCCGCTGCTCATACACATCGTCGCGGTCACGATAGCGAATCTGTACCGGCAGCCAGTAGAGTTCCTTCGCCAGCCAGAGGTCTATTTCCATCCGCCCGGAAACCCGAAAATGGCGGGTCGTCCAAAGACGATCCGCCATTCCGAGGAATTCTTCCCCCACCACCACGATGTGAACCGGCTCGTAGCGCGTGCCGGTCGTAAGCCAGAGCGTCTTTGTCCATGCCTGCCAGTCCGTTTTCGCTTCCTCTTCCGTGCCTTCCTCTCTCTGAGCGGCTTCCTCTTTTTCGGTCGTTTCCGTCTCTTCTTCCGCTTCTTCTTCCTCTTCCGCGCGGCGGATTTCATCCTCCACCACCCAGAACGGCAATTGTCCGTACAGGCTCAACAAATCCTGCGTCTCGTACCGCATGGGTAAGACCGTCGCCTTACGTACCTTTCTGCTTTCCATGCTCAGGGTACGATCGCTCCAATCCAGATAATTCGTTTCAGTGACGCGACCATTGCGCCGAATCTGGTAGCGCAACGGGTAAAACTTTTCCATCATGATGCCCGAACTTTCCATTTCCACCTTAGCATCGCGTATCAACGCAACCAGTCCGCTCGTTTGCATCGTCATGGAAAAACGATAGGTTCTCTGCCACAATGCCCAGGAAAAACGCGCCGCGCCGATTTCAATCACCTCCCCGCGATACATCCGGTACTCTATCTCGCCCTCCGGGGGAAATGCCCGATTATCCGCCATGTACCGGGGCGCAAGCCAGCGCTCAACCATCCTGCTTTCCAGTTCCTCCCGAACGTCCGCGTAACGCGACGGAATATCCGGCCAGGGCATGTCGTCCTCCTCGCCTTCCTGCAACTGCATATCCTGCCCCTCTTCGGACAACAGCGCGTCTGCCGACGAATCCGGGATCGGGAAGGGATTGGGCGCAGGGGTTTCAGGCGGCTGCATCTCCTGTTTGGGCTGCGGCGGTTTTTCCTTCGGCTTTTTCGGCTTTGCCGCCGGCGCTTCTGCCGACTTTTGCGAATTGGCGGCAATCCGCGCGTGAATCATCCTTATTTCCGGTTCCGGCTTTGACCAGTCCGGTATGAAGTCCCACCCGCCAAACACCAGAAAATGCAGGAACAACGAGAGCAACAAGGCGGGCAGGAGCGGAAAGCGACGCAAACAGCGGCGCAATATTTCCGAAAGGTTCCCCAAACGGCTCATGGCTTTTCGCGCAGCAAGGCGGGCGCAATCAGCGCGGCTTCAATCTGTTCGCCCGCCACGCGCACCCGCCCTTCTACCAATGTCAAGCGGCCTTCAACAAACCAGCGCACCGCCAGCGGATAGATGCGATGTTCCTCTGCCAGCACCCGCGCAGCAAGACGTGCTTCGTCATCATCATCCAGTATCGGCACGGCGGCCTGCACAATAATCGGGCCATGATCCAGCGAGGGCGTGACGAAATGCACAGTGCAGCCATGCAGGCGCACGCCTTCCAGCAAGGCGCGGCGGTGGGTATCCAGACCGGGAAACACGGGTAAGAGCGAAGGATGAATGTTCAGAAGCCTTCCGTCATAATGGCGAACGAAACCTTCGGTCAGAATCCGCATGAAGCCAGCCAGCACGACCAAATCCGGGGCGTAGGCATCTATGGCAGAGGCAAGCGCCTGCTCGAAGGCTTCCCTGCCAGAGTAAGCGCGATGCTCGACCACGCCGGTTGGAATACCCGCCTGCGCGGCAATCCGCAAGCCTTCCGCGTCCGCCCGGTTGGAAAATACCGCGACAATTGCGGCATCATTCAACTCCCCTTGCCGGGAAGCCTCAAGCAGACGCGCCATGTTGCTGCCCCGCCCGGAAATCAGAATCACGATCCGTTTCATTTCAACATTCCTTCA
>JAISSL010000128.1 GCA_031273145.1 Zoogloeaceae bacterium
CTTCACGCGAAAACCCTATGTTCTTACTGGATTCCCGCCTACGCGGGAATGACGGGTGGGAGACGCAAAAGCACTGAATACCCGCCTGCGCGGGAATGAAGGGATGGCGCAGGGGGAAAATTTGCGGGTTGCTGAAAACAAATTCCCGGCGACTTCAAGAAAAATCGCCGGGAACGGGTTACAAGCACGGTTGACAAGGGGTCAAGACTAACTACTTTTGAAAACAACGGCCTTGGTAACGGTCTGATTTTGAATCATATGGTCTTCCCGTATAACCGTGTACATGTGATCCTGGTCCAATTGGTTCTTGACAAAACAGTATGGTGGGTACTTTGGCGTGGATTTCTTCGATTCTTACCCACCGCTGCTCATTTTGAATTTGAATGAATGCCATCGGTGGCTTGACCTCAACAACCACACCAGCCCTCTCAAACCATACGGACCTCATCTGAGGAAATTCCATCACAAAATAAACCGTATTGCCGGGCTTCAAATTCTTTTGTAACATCACGGACGCATATTGCCAGTCGTCAACAGCGGACTGTAACAACCTCTTCTTTTCATCTTCTTTGTTGCGCTCTGCTTGTCGCTGTTCCTCTTGAGCCGGCTTTATCAAGGCTTCTGTGGCTTTTATGTCATCATTGTTTTGTATGACATAATACTTCAGCGAATATTGCGTATTAGCACTCCAATGGGTTTTTTCAGCAGCAACAATGCTAGTCACCTCAATATTTTCATTCGGCAGAGTACAACGATGCCATGTTCTTACCTCTTCCCACGAGCCTACCCCTCCAGCTAATCCCACATAAAACCCATCACGCACATACTTTGCCCGAAACAATTCCCCAAAAACAGAACTATCATACCTTGCACTGCGTGATAGCGAACCTTTGCAAGACATACATGGCTTCCCGCCTGCACGCTTGCAAGAAACCTCAAAACTTTCCAGAATATTCGCACGGCTATCACGCTTAGTACTGGAAGTTACCTCAATCACTGCCTGATGTGGCGCAAAATCGTATTTTTCAACCAGCTTTCCAAACTTTTCAAGCGCGCCCAAATCCACCGTGCCGGTATCTTTCCTGATTATTCCCTCAGTAGGCGTAGTCGCACATGCACTCAGCAGCACGCAAGCCGCAATGATGACGGAGAACGGAGAACGGAGAACGGAGAACGGAGAACGGAGAACATTATACAACTCCTTAGCAAAAGAAATGAAGGGAACATGATTCTAATGCCAATTTTCCGTTGGGCAAAATATTTTTTGTAACAATACTTCCCGTAGCCGGGGTAGCCCGCGTCCGGCCTTCGTTGCCTGCCAGACACTCAATCCCGCTTGCGGCTCACGCAGAACCAGACCCACACCAGACAGCCGCCCAGGGCGCAAAGTCCCAGCATCCCCAAAGCCAGACCCACCCGGCTATGCCAGAGGAACGGCGCCAGAAAAGAGGACACAAACACCCCGGAAACCGTCTGGATACAGCTTTGACAGGAGGCCGCCATGCCCCGATTGTTCGGGAACAGGTCAAGCGCGCACAATGTCACATTGGGCATGGCAACGGCAACCCCAATGTTATACACAAAAAACGGCGAAATCGTAAGCCAGATGGAATCCTGCCAAAATTCGGAAATCAGGCAATTACCCAGCGCGGCAACGCCCATCAGGGCAAAGGCGAGCTTCAACGTGCGTTGGTCACTCCAGCGTCCCGCAATCCGCCCGGAAATCCAGGAACCGCTCATCATCCCGAACATGCCGGGAACGAACAGCCAGTAAAACTCGGTCTCCCCAAGCCCCAAATGCTCGCGGATAAAAACCGGAGCGGAAAGCACATACAGAAAATAACCGCCAAAGCACGCGCTGATGCAAAAGGACAACTGAACAAAGCTGGCGCTGGAAAAAACCTTGCGGTAGTTCCTGAAAAGCGGTACGACAGCAAAGGGCTGGCGCTTTTCCGGCGGCAGGGATTCCGGCAGATACCGCCAGCACGCCACAAACAGGATGGCCGCCAACGCCGCGATAAAGAAAAAAATGTTGCGCCAATTGGAAAAATACAACACCCAGCCGCCGATAATCGGCGCAATGGCAGGCGCAATGGCAAACATGACCGCAATGTTCGCCATCACCCGTTGTGCGCTGGGGCCTTCGTAAAGATCGCGCACAATCGCGCGGCTCACGACCATCCCGGCGCCGGCAAAAACGCCCTGCGCGGCGCGCATCGTCCACAGCATTTCGATACTGGTCGAAAACGCGCAGCCCACGGAAGCCAGGGCATACGCAAAAAGGCCGAAAAGCACGACCCGCTTGCGCCCAAAACTGTCGGAGAGCGCGCCATGCCACAAGGTCATCAGCCCGAAGGTCAGCATGTAGAGGGAAAGGGTTTCCTGCACCGCTTCCCGATCCGCGCCCAGTTCCGCGCCGATTTCCGGGAAAGCCGGCAGGTAGGTATCAATGGAAAAGGGGCCAATCATGGCCAGACCAGCCAGAATAAAAATCAGGCTGGGGCGGTTTGCGTGTCTCAGCATTCTCATTTCGCCTCCGTAAATGGGCGGCGATACTGCAACGCTTCCGCCAGATGGCTTTTTTCGACCCCGGACGACCCCGCCAAATCGGCAATCGTGCGCGCAACCTTCATCACCCGATGCCAGGATCGCGCGGACAAATCCAGGCGAACCGCCGCCTGTTGCAACAACCCTCTGGCTTCCGCGCTCATCTGGACGCTGGCTTCAATCCGCTCCGGGAGCAGGCGGGCATTGACCCGCCCCTGCCTTGCCATCTGCCGCCCCAGCGCATCCAGAACCCGCTTTCGCACAGAAGCGGAGGGTTCTCCCTTGCCGGTCTGCGCCAGAGTTTCAGCGGGAATGGCGGGAACTTCTATCAGCAAATCCATGCGGTCGAGAATCGGCCCCGACACGCGCCCCCGATAGCGTCCGACTCTATCCGGCGTACAGCGGCAACGCCCGCCGGGATGTCCCTGCCAGCCACAGGGACAGGGATTCATCGCCGCAACCAACTGGAAACGCGCCGGAAAGGTGGCATAGCGGGCGGCGCGCGCGATATGGATTTCTCCCCGTTCCATCGGTTCGCGCAGGCTCTCTAACACCTTGCGGTCGAATTCCGGGAATTCGTCCAAAAACAACACTCCTTCGGTCGCCATGCTGATTTCGCCCGGACGGGGCGGACTGCCGCCGCCCACCAGCGCCACCGCAGAAGCCGTCGCATGGGGAGAGCGAAAGGGACGCACCCGAAAACGCGCCGGGTCGAAGCGTCCCGCCAGCGACAATACCGCTGCCGATTCCCGCGCCGCCACGTCATCCAGGGGCGGCAACAAACCGGGCAGACGTTCCGCCAGCATGGATTTTCCGCTCCCCGGCGGCCCGTACATCAGGAGCGAATGCCCGCCCGCCGCCGCAACTTCCAGTGCCCGCTTGGCCTGGGTTTGTCCCTTGATGTCCGCCAAATCGGGAAAGGAAAAGGAGATGGGATTCGATCTGGGGCATCCCGGCGACAAGGTTTCTTGTCCCCGTAACCAGGCGCACACTTGCAGAAGCGAGCGCGCGCCCAGGGTCTCGACCATCCCCGCCAGAGCCGCTTCGTCCGCGCTTGCTTCCGGCAATACGAAACAGGGCTTCTCCCCGCCGGATGACTCTCCGCCACTGGCCGAAAGCACCATGGCAAACGCGCCGCGTATCGGTTGCAACGCGCCGGAAAGAGAAAGCTCGCCCGCGAATTCGTAGTCCTGAAAGCGGTCGGCGGGAATCTGTCCCGAAGCGGCCAGAATTCCCAACGCGATAGGCAGGTCATAGCGCCCGGATTCCTTGGGCAGATCGGCAGGCGCGAGATTGACGGTGATATGCCCATCGGGAAAGCTGAAGCCGGAATTGCCGATGGCAGCCTCAACCCGATCCCTCGCTTCCTTGACTTCGGTATCCGGCAGGCCGACCAGATTGAATCTCGGCAAGCCTGCCGACAAATGCGCCTCCACCTGCACGCGCGGCGCATTCAGGCCATCCACGCCCCGACACCACAGGCTGACGAACGGCACAGACAATCCCGATTATTGCGAACGAAACTCAGGCAATTTCCACGCCCTGCCCCTGTTCCTGCGTCTGTTCTTCCAGAACGCGCAGGCGTTGCTCCAGGGCGTAAAGCCGCTGCCGGGTACTGGCAAGCACTGCGGCCTGCGCGTCGAACTCTTCCCTTGTCACCAGGTCCATGGTGGAGAAAAAGCCCATCATCATGGCGCGCATGTTTCTCTCCATGCCTGCAACCGGGCTGTTGGACATCATCGAATTGACGTTGCTCAAAAAATCATCGAAGGGTTTTGAATCGAACATGAAATTCCCCTGTTTCACAAAAA
>JAISSL010000177.1 GCA_031273145.1 Zoogloeaceae bacterium
AAACGAAAACCCGCCCCTGAAAAGAGGGGCGGGCGGTGGATCATCCGGTGGATGCGGGTCAGCTAGCGTGCTGGATGTTGGATGCCTGCTTGCCTTTCTGGCCTTGAACTACCTCAAACGAAACCTTGTCCCCTTCTTTCAGGGTCTTAAAGCCGTTCATATTGATGTTGGAGAAGTGCGCGAACAGATCTTCGCTGCCATCGTCGGGTGTGATGAAACCAAAACCTTTGGCGTCATTGAACCACTTGACCGTACCAGTTGCCATAATTTACTGCTTCCTACAAAAAACAAAAAAATGCGAAAAGCGAATTTCGCGAACCTGTTTTGACTCCAGCTACCGACACCCATGGTGCAGCGATAACCCGCGAATCCAAACGCTACGCAGTTTACGCGCCTTTATTCAGGCGTCAAGCACTTTTCGCCAGTTCCGGGCAAGAAAACTCCCGAATGACACATATTCCTCAAAATTTTGTTGGTTTTTTGCGAGTTTGGAGTTACCCCCGCGCCTAGCCCTTGAACATCCGCCAGCCGGAAATCATGGTGGAGATCAAGGAATGCTGGCTCAACACTTCTTCACGCAACGCGGCGTAGACGTGCAGCACCGCAAAGCTCATCATCAGCCACATGCCGAGCCGATGCCAGGAATGCGTCTGCTGCGAGCCGCCCAGAAGCGGCACCACCCAACCGAAGAGCAAATCCCGGATGCCGCCGCTACCGAACGTCTCCACATAGAGGCCAAAGCCGGTCAACGTCATGCCAAACGCCAGAACGACGAAAAAGAAGAACATCATCAGTACCGCTACCGGATTGTGTCCCAGATACTTTTTCGGGGTGCGTTCCAGAAACAGATACCAGCGCACTTCAAACCACACTTCTTTCCACCATTCCAGATTGCCAAAGGGGAGCAGAAAAATCTGCCGGGCGTGGCGATTGCCGACAAAAACCCAGTACAGGCGGGCGACCAAGCCGGCAACGAAGATATAGGCGGCGATGTAGTGGACATAGCGCACATAGCCCATGACGTAGTGATCCGCCGCTTCTCCAAACGGAGTCGGCAGCGGCTTGCCGATCAGATAGCCGGTCACGGCAAGCGTCACCATGACGATGGCGTTGACCCAATGCCAGACGCGAAGCGGCGCTTCGTAGACATAGAAGGCATAAACCTTGCGGCCCTGTTGTTCTGCCTGTTGAATATCTTCCTGGGAGAGCATGGCGTTTTCCTTTCTTAAGCAAATAGCCACAAACTTAGCGCACCTTGACCGAGGCCATTTCCTGCCCGTTCGGGGTCATCACATGGGTGGAACAGGCCAGACACGGGTCGAAGGAATGCAGGGTACGCAGAATTTCCAGCGGCTCATCGGCCTTTGCCAGCGGGGTGTTGAGCAGGCTTGCCTCAAACGCGCCGATTTGTCCCTTCGGATCGCGCGGGGAACCGTTCCAGGTCGTCGGCACGACGCACTGATAATTATCAATCTTGCCGCCCTTGATTTTGATCCAGTGCCCCAACGCGCCGCGCGGCGCTTCGGTAAAGCCCGCGCCCTGTGCCTCGGCAGGCCAGGTATCGGGGTTCCACTTGCGGACATCGGCGGTATTGAGGTCGCCTGCCTTCAGATTATCCATCAGGCGGGCAAACATCTGTTGCTGCAACTTGGCGCAATAGAGGGTCTCGATGCCACGCGCGGCGGTGCGTCCCAGGGTGGAGAAGAGCGCCGACCGTGGGAGATTCAGTTTTTTGAGCACGTCATCAATCGTCTCCTTGATGAAGGGATAGCGCGTCGGTTGCAGGTACGCAAGCACCATTCTTGCCAGACAGCCGACTTCCATCGCGTTGCCGCGCCAGCGCGGGGCCTTGATCCAGGAATATTTCCCGGCTTCATCCAGGGCTTCAATCCGCGTTTTGCTGCCCTTGGTGTTGGGGCCGAGCGCGAAATGGGGATCGGTTACGCCATCGAAGGGATGCAAGCCTTTTGCCTCGTCCGGGTATTGATACCAGGAATGGGTGACGAATTCCTGAATCTGTTCCGGGTCTTTCAGGTCGACTGCGTGGATGTTGTTGAGATCGCCGCCGATAATCGCGCCGCGCGGTAAGAGCAGGTTTTCAGCGGAATAATCGTTGGCGCGGTCGGGAATATCGCCGTAGGCCAGCAGCGCCTGCGCGGAAATGCCGCCGCCGTAGAGCCAGTCCTTGTAGAAAGAGGCGATGGCAAGCAGGTCGGGGATATAGACCTGTTCGATGAAAGTTGCGCACTGGTCAATGATGCCTTTGACGAGGTTCAAGCGTTCCATGTTGACCGCGCCTACCGCGCCGGTTCCTTCCAGATTGATCGCGCATGGCACGCCGCCGACCAGCCAGTTTGGATGCGGGTTCTTGCCCCCGAAGATGGCGTGTACCTTGACGATTTCCTTCTGAAAATCCAGCGCTTCAAGATAATGGGTGACGGCGAGCAGATTGGCTTCCGGCGGCAGCTTGTAGGCCGGATTGCCCCAATAGGCGTTGGAGAAGAGGCCGAGTTGCCCGCTTTCCACGAATTTTTGCAGACGGCTCTGAACATCGCGGAAATAGCCGGGCGAAGAAAGCGGCCAGGCAGAAATGCTTTGCGCGAGTTCGGAAGTTTTTTTCGGGTTGGCTTTCAGGGCGGAGACCACATCAACCCAGTCCAGCGCGTGCAGGTGGTAGAAATGCACGAGATGGTCGTGGGTATAGAGGTTCAACTGCATGAGGTTGCGAATCAGATGCGCGTTTTCCGGGATATGGATTGCGAGCGCGTCCTCAACCGCGCGCACGGAAGTGAGCGCATGGGTGCCGGTGCAGACGCCGCAGATGCGTTCCGTGAATGCCCAGGCATCGCGCGGATCGCGCCCTTTCAGGATGACTTCCAGACCGCGCCACATGGTGCCGGTGGAAACCGCGTTGCGGATGACGTTGTTTTGATCCAGATTCACTTCTACCCGCATATGGCCTTCGATGCGGCAGACCGGGTCGACGACGACGCGCCGCCCGGAATTGTCGAGTTTGAACCCTTGTGTTTCGTATGCGCTCATGCCGGTTCTCCTTCTTTTTTATTTTGGGGTTCGGATTGACGGATGCGGCTCAAGGCGGTGATGGCCGCGTGTGCCGCGACGGCTGCGCCCGTGCCGATGGCGATTGCGCCGCCAATCTGGTCGGCGCTGGCTTCGATGCCAAATTGATGGATGCTGGTAACCCGGTCGTAAAAACTGCCTTTGTCCCAGAAGCCATCTTCCGAACAGCCAAGGCAGCCGTGCCCGGACTGCACCGGCCAGGAAATGCCGCCGTTCCAGCGCGTTGAAGAACAGGCGTTGTAGGTGGTCGGCCCCTTGCAGCCCATCTTGTAGAGGCAGAAGCCCATCCGGGCGGGTTCGGTATCCCATTCGTTGACAAATTGTCCGGCGTCGAAGTGTCCGCGCCGATAGCATTTATCGTGGATGCGTTGACCGTAGAACATGCGCGGGCGTCCCTGCCGATCCAGGTCGGGAATGCGCTCGAAGGTCAGCATATAGCTCACGACGCCGGTCATGACTTCAGCAATGGGCGGACAACCGGGGACGTGAATGATGGGTTTGCCGGTAATGACCTTGCGGATGGGCGTAGCGCGGGTTGGGTTGGGACGCGCCGCCTGCACGCAGCCGTAAGAGGCGCAGGAACCCCAGGCGATGACGGCCTTGGCATCGGCGCAGGTCTCCTTCAGTTTTTCCACGAAGGGGCGTCCGCCCTGAATGCAGAACATCCCGTCTTCGTTCAGGGGCGGATTGCCTTCTACCGCGACAATGTAATTGCCCTTGTATTTTTCCTTGACTGTCTCGATGATGGCTTCCGCCTGATGTCCGGCAGCGGCCATCAGGGTGTCGTCGTAATCGAGCGAGAGCATGGAAAGCACCACATCGCGGGTTAGGGGATGCGCCGAGCGGATGAAGGATTCCGAACAGCAGGTACATTCCAGGCCGTGCAGCCATAAGACGGGAGTGCGCGGTTTGGTCTCCAGCGCCTTTGCAATCTGGGGCGCGACGCTTGCGGAAAGGCCGAGCGAGGTTGCGGTGAGGCTGCAAAATTTCAGGAAACTGCGCCGGGTAATGCCCTGCCGCCGCAGGACTTCATAGAAAGTTTCTGTCATGATGGTTTCTCTTTTTTGGACAGTAACGGATGGGGGTGGGGAAAGCTGCTTACATTATCTCATGAAACGCGCCGTTTGTGGAGTTTTCCAGCGACGATTGCGCTTTATCCATGCGGCGTGGCGCTATATCCGGCGTTCATGGCAGAGCCTTTCGGATTCCTTTCAACATTAGAGCGATTTCGATTCAGTTAAGTACGCTTTTGCGCGGGCTTCCTTGTAATCCGCAAGACCAATCAAAGTAGCGGCTGATGTATGGCGCTTGACGCCATTCTTGGTCTATGGCATACTTCGCCATACCATGAAAAAGAAAGCAATGCTTCTGTTTGAAGACCGCATGATTTACCCGGATGGGGCGATCATTGAGATGCGTATCTGGAAGTTGCCAAGGCAGGATGTGGAAAGGCCACACGGCCTGAAATACAGCCTGTTCTATGGTTGCAACGGGGAGCGCGTCATCGGTTATGACAACGAGCGGGGCAAGGGCGATCACCGCCACTACCGGGGGCGGGAAATGCCTTATGAATTCTCGACCGTATTTCAACTGGTGGCTGATTTTATGGACGACATTGAACGCGAAAGGAGTGAAAAATGAGCAGGATCACAGTACACACCGGCAGCGCGCGCGACATGGGACGGCGTTTTGCGGATGCTTTCGCGCGCGCGAGCCGGGGAGAGGTTTTTGAGGAACGGCACATTACCTTTCTTTCGCTGGAAGCGATGATGGCGACGCTCACGCCGAAACGTCTTGAACTATTGCGGCACTTGCATCGGGAAGAGGCAACCAGCATCAAGGCACTGGCGCTCACAATCGGGCGCGATTACAAGCGTGTTCATGAGGACGTGACGAGCCTTGAATCTGCGGGTCTCATTGTACGTGAGGATGGCAAGCTCCGCGCGCCGTGGGCGGCGCTTGCGGCAGAAGTCGCCTTATAGCAGGCCATCCGCAAGACCTGCCGCCCGTGTCATGCTTTTGCGTCTCCTCACAGAGGCATAGCGCAAAAAGGCAAGCCCCAATCATGGTATCTGCTTGATAACACTCGTCATAAGGTTTACACTTACGAAATTTTGGCAAGGCATGAAAAATGCCACTCGAAGACTGACAGAATGATTGCAAAAGACACCGTTGTGGCTGTGGTAGGGCTTGGCTATGTTGGGCTGCCGTTGGCGGTCGAATTCGGCAAGCGGTACAAGACCATTGGCTACGACCTTTCCGAACGGAAAATCGCGCAGTACAAAAATTTCCAGGACCCGACTGGCGAAGTGGCGAGCGACGACCTGAAAGCGGCGCGGTTGCTGGAAGTGGGGACAGACCCTGCCCGCCTGCGTGAGGCCGATATTATCGTGATTGCCGTTCCCACGCCAGTAAATGACGCGCATATCCCGGATTTCAGCCCGCTGGTTGGCGCAAGTGAAGTAGCCGGAAGGTATCTGAAACCGGGTGCGATTGTCGTGTACGAATCCACCGTTTATCCGGGCGCGACCGAGGAGGTCTGCGTTCCCATTCTTGAAAAAGCCTCCGGCCTCAAATGGCGCGAGGGTTTTCACGTCGGCTATAGCCCAGAGCGCGTCAATCCCGGTGACAAGGAACGTACCATCGTCAAGATTGTCAAGGTTGTTTCTGGCGACGATTCCGCAACGCTTGAAGCCGTCCGCTCCCTCTACGCTTCCGTCATCATGGCGGGCGTCCATCCTGCCAGTTCCATCAAGGTTGCGGAAGCATCCAAGGTCATCGAAAACACCCAGCGTGACCTCAACATTGCGTTGGTGAATGAGTTGGCGATTATTTTCGACAGAATCGGCATTGATACGCTGGAAGTTCTGGAAGCGGCGGGAACCAAGTGGAATTTTCTGCCGTTTCGCCCCGGCCTTGTCGGCGGTCATTGTATCGGCGTTGATCCGTACTATCTCACTCACAAGGCCGAGCAACTGGGCTATCATCCGCAAGTCATTCTGGCAGGCCGCCGCATCAACGATGGCATGGCGGCCTGGATTGCCCAGCAAACCATCAAGCAGATGATTCACGCCGGAATATCCATCAAGGGCGCGAAAATCAACGTCCTTGGCCTGACTTTCAAGGAGAACTGCCCTGACCTGCGTAATTCCAAGGTAGCCGACCTGATCCACGAACTTCAGGAATATGGTTGTGAAGTGTTTGTTCATGACCCGCTTGCTAAGACGGAAGAGGCCGAACACGAATACGGCCTAACGCTTACCGCGTGGGAGGCGTTGCCCAAAGCGGATGTAATGGTTGCCGCCGTGTCGCACCAGCAGTACCTTTCCATGCCCCTGGAAACCGTGCTGGAGCGCCTGAAACCAAGTGGTGTGTTCGTGGATGTCAAATCGGCTTACCCGGCGGAAACCCTACAGGCGCGGGGGATAACTCTGTGGCGTTTGTGATGGCTATCAAGGCCGCGCGGCACTAGCATGGCGCAAGAATCCTTCCTGCAATCCATTGGCGCTTCGGTTTTTTGGAAAACCATGGATAAGTCAGCAGCCTTTATCAAGCACATTGTGATTGCCGCGACGCTTGGCTTGAGCGCCCAGCTTGATGTGTTTTACATGGTCGTGGCGCTGCTGGGCGTATTTGTCTTTTCATGGGCGGGCTTGTTTGATGTGATAACGGTTCCAGATATGGTCAAGGCGTGGAATGAGAACCGGAAGGAAGAATTCAGGCAAATTGCTTCGGGGCAGTTTGTTTTTTCCCTGTTGCTCTCGGTTTTGCTTGCGGTCATCCTCTACCTGGCAAGCGCCGGCGTAGCGGAGGTAGCAATCGGCTTTGATCAGGAGAGAAAGGGGTTGCTGGCGGAGGCAATCCCGTGGCTTTTGCCGGTTATTCTGTTGTATATCCCAATGCGTGCCATGGGTGCGGCGTTACGCGCCATTCGGAATTTTTCGTCACAGTATCGTTCTGAATTTCTGATTACCTTGTCCATCTTGGGCTGCGTTCTTGGCTTTCGGGAGAATGAGCATGTGTTGCTCTGGTCGTACAGTGTGGGCGTTGTCGTAGCCTTTCTGTTTCTGTTGGTGTTTGCGCGCCCCTATGTTTTTCCGTTCTGCAATCCGTTTTCTGTATTCATCCGGCGGGCGTTTCAGTTGGCACCCGGCCTTTTGGTGCTGCAAGGCATAAGTTATGTGCTGGTGCTCACCGACCGGATTTTTGTTTCCTTTCTTCCGGTGGGGGATGTATCCGCGCTGGCCTATGGGATGGTGTTGCCGGCGCTGTTGCCGGGTTTGCTGGCATTGAACAGCAGTGGCGCGTTTATTACCGCCATTGCGGAGCAAAATGATCGTGCCGTCGTGTCGGATCGCTTGAACGACATCATCTCGCTCACGATTTATGTGGGGCTGGCTGGAACCGCGTTCATGCTCATGGCAGGCCACGCCATGATCCAGCTCGTGTTTGAGCGGGGCGTATTTTCTGCGGGCAATACCGCAAGTGTTGTGCTGGCGCTTTCGGCCTATGCCTGGGCTGTTGTGCCAATGCTTTTGATTATGCCTTTGGAGCAGGTGTTCCAGGTGGAGCGGAAGATCGGGTCTATGGTGCGTCGCGCTGTATTTGGGGTGGTAGTTAATATCGTTTTGAGTGCCTGGTTTTTGTTTGGACTGGGCTGGGGCGTCTATGGCGTGGCGCTGGCGACTTCAATCAGTTACTGGGCTATGCTGCTGGCAGGCTTGCGCGGTCTGGAATACCTGGGGTATAATATTGAAAAACGACGGCATCTTCGCTGGATTGGCTGGAATGCGCTGACGTTGCTGTTGGCCTGTGGCGCTTTTACTGCCCTGAAGTCCCTGCTGGAATCCAGTATCTTGACCTTGCTTGTTGCGATATTGGTGTTTGCAGGGGCGATGTTGCTGGCAAGTTTGTCCTGTCGCGGACGTGAACAGGATTTGATTCAATCAACGATCAGGCGCTGCCTGCCACGATGAGGTTTTTCATGAATAAGTTTGCAATGAGACTCAGGATTTTGCAGCGAAGGCTACCCGCGCAGGTTGCAAGGCATGAGTGCGGAGCATTTAATTGCGGACATGGAGTATGGCATGAATGTGCTTAGAAAAATTAGAACACTGGTGACACACCCTTCGCCATTCAGACTCATGACTGCAAGATTCGGGTCAAAACTTGGTTTTCACCTGGTCGCGGATTTTTTTGGGATTCAAATCAGACTTGGAAGATCGGGGCTATCTCAAGCTATTTATGCTGATGGTGGAGGCAAGTGGTCTGCGGATGCTTTGTTTTTAAATGCAAACCTCTCACCGGGCGATGTATATGTGGATGTGGGTGCCAATATTGGTACCTTGGCGTGCTTGGCAGCAAAGAGAATTGGCGAGCAGGGCATTTGTGTTGCTTTCGAGCCACATCCAAAAACGTACAGCGAACTTGTGACGAATGTCCATTTAAATAAATTAAACGTCATAGCCTTGATGCTTGCCATGGGGGGGGGGGGAGAGTTTGTGAATTTTACTGATCTGCGAGAGGATGATCAAAATCATGTGACTCCTGCACAGGAGGGAGAGGTGATATCTGTCTATATGTCCTCTTTGGATGAAATTTTGCCTGGAATATTAGGTGAAAGACGAATTCGTCTGCTGAAAATTGATACAGAAGGATTTGAATTTTTTGTGCTGAAGGGTGCTGCAAAAATCATCCGTAGAGTTGATATGATTTATTTTGAGATTTCCGACAGCATGTTGCAGAGCAATGGAATTTCGTCTTTTGAATTATTGGATTTTTTGCGAACTCACGGGTTCACTGTCAAATATCCGAATGGAGAAATTTTGCCTGATTATAGTAAATTGCAATTTGCGGAGACTCAAAATTTGCTTGCAGTTGCAGGAAAATAATATGACTGTGGCCAATCAACCTCTGGTTTCGGTGGTCGTTCCGGTTTACGGCACGGCCTCCTTTCTCCCTGCCTGCCTGGATTCACTTCTGGCTCAGACCTTGACGGATATAGAAATCATAACCGTCAACGACGCTTCTCCCGATGAGTCGCAGGCGATTATCGAGCGTTATGTAAGCCAGGATGCCAGGGTGAAGCCGCTTATCAATCACGAAAACCAGCAAAGTTATGAAACTCGTAGGCGCGGCTTTGCCGCCGCAACGGGACTTTATATCGCCACATGCGATTCAGATGACTGTCTACCCCTGACAGCGTTGGAAGCCTTATATAAAACTGCCCAAAAAACCGGGGCTGATCTGGTGCATGGTCAAATGCGTGAATTTGTGGCGGGAAAAAGTTTGATCTCTGCTCCTCATTCTTCGTCTTTTTTGGCAAGCGATGGACGCTCTTATATCCTCTCTTTTTTACGCTTCTGTCGCGGTTGGAGTGCCTGTGGCAAGCTGTATCATAGGCAAGTCGTTGAGAGAGCGTTGGAATCGTTACCAATCGTTCGCGGTTTGCATATAAGCGATGATTTGCTTACTTCATATTTTTTCGGTCTTGCCACCCAAAAATATGCGCGCCTTGCAGAGGATGTTTATCATTATCGTGCCCCATCGATAAGTTATTTCGCAATGCCCGAAAGAAGCTTGACTTATATCTCTGATGCTTTTACTGTCTTTGCCATTCTGAAAGACCATATTAGTCAAAACAGCGGCAACGAAGAATATGCCTACTGGCTACGCTTGCTCATTCGACGGTTTATTATCAGTCTCTTTAAAGATTTACCAGATTCTGTTCCGGTTGCTCAGGCTTCTGAAATTATTTCAGAAAAACTGGGCGCTGAATATCTGGCAAACCTCTATGCTGGTACGTCATCTTCATTCGTATCGGATAGATCTTCTCCAGCGAACTACAGCGCCATCCTGTTGCGAATCTTTTTCTATTTTCCCGGTCGCTTTTCTTCGACTGGGCGCAGCAGCATTTTTAGCGCATTGCGAATCACCGCATATGAGTTTCTCCTATACGTCAAATATTTTGTCTCATTGAACAATACTCGTGGTTGGGGATATGTCTTCGGCAAGATTCTGAAGCCTTTTCAAAGTAGGCTCAATCGACTTATTAGGAAATAGTCATGTCGGTGACCAATCAGCCTCTGGTTTCGGTTGTCGTTCCGGTTTACGGTACGGCCTCCTTTCTCCCTGCCTGTCTGGATTCACTTTTGGGTCAAACCTTGGCGGACATAGAGATCATAACCGTCAACGACGCTTCTCCTGATGAATCGCAGGCAATCATTGAACGCTATGCCAGTCAGGATGCCAGGGTGAAGCTGCTTATCAATCATGAAAACCAGAATGCTTATGAAACCCGGCGGCGTGGATTTGCCGCTGCGTCCGGCCTTTATATAGCCACATGCGATTCAGATGACAGTCTACCACTGACAGCTTTGGAAGCGTTATATAAAACTGCCCAAAAAACCGGGGCTGATCTGGTGCATGGTCAAATGCGTGAATTTGTGGCAGGAAAAAATTTGATCTCTGCTCCTCATTCTTCGTCTTTTTTGGCAAGCGATGGACGCTCTTATATCCTCTCTTTTTTACGCTTCTGCCGCGGTTGGAGTGCCTGTGGCAAGCTGTATCATAGACGAGTGGTTGAAAAAGCTCTGAAATCGTTACCAGTCGGACTGCACCTGCATGTTTTGGATGATTTGCTTTATGCCTATTTTCTTGGTCTTGCCACCCAAAAATATGCGCCTCTTTCAGAGGTTGTTTATCACTATCGCGTTGCGCACGGTAATTTTTTTTCGATACCAGAAAGATGTCTGACCAATATCGCCGATGCTTTTGCTGTTTTTGCCATCCTGAAAGATCATATAGCCCAGAACAGCGCCAACGCAGGGTATGACTTTTGGTTGCGTTTGCTCATCCGACAACATATTGTCAAGGTCTTTGCGTATCTGCCGGGTTCTGTAGATGCTGCTTTGGCGCGTGAAATTATTTCAGAAAAGTTGGGCGCTGAATATCTGGCGAGTCTCTATGCGGACAGGCCATCTCCATTTTCGGCAGATAAATCGCCTACGACGCACAGCTACGCCTTCCAACCTCGGAGTTTTTTCTCTCTTGTCAATCGCTTTTTTTCAAGGCGTGATCGCGGTATCCCCTTAAAAAGTGGAATATATGAGTTTTTCATATGCGTCAGATATTTAATTTCTCTGTTTGGGAATCGCGGTTGTAGACATGCCATCGAGAAAGTAGTAAAATTATTGAAATCTTCTTCCTGAATCTTTCAACCATATTGTCATGAAATTTATGGTCATTTGTCAAGATAAACAAGGAAGGGGTTTAATGCCAGATATTCACTGGAGCGCATAGTACATTGCTCGCTCACAAACCCATTTTTATCGAATCGTTTCCTGAAGACGGTAGCCATGCCCAACAGATGCCCGGATAATGTCAGCGTTGCCCTGCCCAAAGTAGCCATCCTGCTTTGCACCTACAATGGTCAACGTTACCTTGCGGAACAACTGGATTCCTATGCGGCGCAAACCCACGCCAATTGGGAAGTCTGGGCGTCCGACGATGGTTCTGAAGATGATACGCTTGCGATTCTTTCTGCCTATCAACAGAAATGGGCAACGGGGCGTCTTTCCATCCATTCCGGGCCTGCCAGGGGTTTTGTAGCTAATTTTCTCTCGCTGACATGCAAGGCCGAAATTGACGCAGATTATTACGCATTTTCGGATCAGGACGATATTTGGGAAGCAGATAAACTAGAACGTGCCGTGGCGTGGCTGAATTCTATCCCGCAGACTACCCCCGCCCTGTACTCCTCACGCACCCGGCTGGTGGATGCAGAGAACCATGAAATCGGCTTGTCACCACGCTTTTCCAGGCCGCAAGGCTTTGCCAATGCCCTGGTGCAGAGCATCGGCGGCGGCAACACCCTGGTTTTCAACAACTCTGCGCGAGAACTGTTGCGCGAAGCGGGAGAAAATATTTCTGTCGCCAGCCACGACTGGTGGGCTTACATGGTGATTACGGGTTGTGGTGGCAAGGTCTTCTACGATAGTACGCCGACACTGCGTTATCGCCAACACGGCAGTAACCTGGCTGGAATGAATATCACCTGGAGCGCTCGTTTCAAACGCATCCGGCAACTCTGGCAAGGTCTGTTTCGCAACTGGAATGACAGCAATATTGCGGCCTTACGCAAATTGCAGGACAAGCTCACGCCAGAAAATTGTGCCATTTTGGAGCGTTTCGCCAGGGCGCGGCAGATGAGCCTGATTCCACGCCTCATCCACCTTAAACGCAGTGGAATTTACCGTCAGACTCTTCTGGGCAACCTTGGCCTGATCGCCGCCGCAATTTTCGGGAAAATATAACCGACTGTTGCAAAACTCTCCCACCTACCCGACGCCCTGGCGAACACAATGGCGCAATTATCTTGAGATATACCGGGAACTCTTGGCGAAAAAGGAAAAACCTTGCCATTTGCAGGGCATCCTTGCCATCTAAAACACCTTGTAGTGGACGCAACCTCTGTCCCTTCAGAAGTCTGGATTCCCGCCTTCGCGGGAATGACGAGTGAGAGGACGCAATCTGCGTCCCGCCAAAAGTGTACGCAACCGAAATAGAAACCGCTCTAACTGTTACCGGTTTTCAATCTCTCCGGTTTTCTGTAATGCAAAAGAAGCGTCTCATAATGACCAGATGCGAAGCGGACAATGTTTGGCGGCATAGGTGAAGTCCTTGTCCGTCGTGAGCAACATCATCTCGTGTCGAATGCAGAGTTGGGCAAGCAGCGCATCAACAGTGCCAATCTGAACACCCGCGCGACGACAAGCGTTGCGGAGGATTGCTGCGTTGATGTGGTCATCCCGATCCGGCAAAAGCAAAGGCAATGCAGAAAATCGCTCAACTATCTGAGCCTGCGCCCTGGAACCGGAAAAGCCTTGCAGAAGTTCCTGCAAAATCAGCCCGGTCGTAACAACCACCTCGGAACCGAACAAGGCATCCTTCAGATATTGCACCTCCGGTTCAGACGCTTGCGCGTCACGGCGGAGCGCCAACGACCAAACGCTGGTATCAACGAGCAGGGTCATTTGCGGCGCAACCGTTCTGCCTTATAGTCGAACGAGGCATCCCACTCCAGCTTCCCGAGCAGATCCACCACGCGACGCTGTTCCCGGCGCGCAATGAACTCTTGCAAAGCCCTGGTGACGGTTGCCCTTTTCGTGCGCTCGCCGCTGACTTGAACCGCCCGTTCAAGAAGATTTGGATCAATTGCCAGATTGATAGCCATGTGTAACTCCTTGTGCGTGATTCTACGCTTGCACACAAAGTTAGCACAAGTCTAACTATGCACACAACTTTAAAACCCAAAAACCGAACAGATTGAAAACCGGTAACAGTTCTTGCGGACGGCAGGTCTTGCAGACGGTATCCGCCGCCCCTACGGGCAGTTATGGGCACTTCGCATTGAAACATTTGTAGGGGACGCAACCTGCGTCCCGTTACAGGTCTGGATTCCCGCCTTCGCGGGAATGACGAGTGAGAGGACGCAACCTCTGTCCCGCCACCCACCCCGAAGTTAGGCATGAGCCAGTAAGCGTTCCTCAACCGGCGTGGATAGTTGCAGCGGGACAAAAAGGCTATCGGGGAAGGCGTAATCTTCCCCCGTTTCATCCACGACGCGGACACAGCCCATCTCTTCCGAAGCCTTGTCGTCAATGACCCGGTAGACCTTCATCCGCTCCAACGATGCCTGATAGCCATCATTATCGGTACAAAGAACCCATTTCATAGCCATTCCTTCACTTTCATGTCGACCTTGCCAACGCCGTGCGCTTCATACCAATGTACCTCTGCGCGGCGC
>JAISSL010000204.1 GCA_031273145.1 Zoogloeaceae bacterium
CTTGCGAGACCGGCAACCGCAAGCAACCGGAATCCGCAAAGGTATGGGCAGAAGCGGCTCTGCAAGCAATGGAACGGCGCGTATCCGGGCAGGATACCGCCTTGCCGACCGGCTTTGCGGATTTGGATGCAATGCTGTCCGGCGGCCTGAATCCGGGCAATCTGGTTTTTGTCGCCGCCCGTCCCAGCATGGGCAAGACCAGCTTTGCCTTGCAGGTGGCGCAAAATGCGGCGCGCGCGGGCAAAACCGCGCTTTTCTGCTCAATGGAAATGAGCGGCATCGAAGTTTCCTACCGGCAACAGGCGGTGCTGGCGAATGTCACCTTGCCGTCCATTGTGGCCGGGAACCTCACCGAAGGAGAGTACGGACAGGTGGGTTACGCGATCCAGCAGATCGCCGCTATGCCGCTTTACATTGACGACCAGGGTGGGCTTACCTTTGCAGATGTCGCCATGAAAGCGCGACAGGTCAAGCGCAGGGCGGGCGGTCTGGATTTGGTGGTGGTGGATTATCTGCAACTGATGCACGCCAAGGGTGACAACCGCAACGCGGAGATTGAGCAAATCAGCCGCGCCCTGAAAGGCATGGCTAAGGATTTGGAAATTCCCGTGGTGGTGCTGTCGCAGTTGAACCGGCAGGTTGAAAATCGCCCGAATAAGCGGCCTATCCTTGCCGACCTGCGGGATTCCGGCGCGATTGAACAGGACGCAGACGTGGTGCTGATGCTCTATCGGGATGATGTTTATAACGAAAACAG
Source organism: Zoogloeaceae bacterium (assembly GCA_031273145.1). Taxonomy (GTDB): domain Bacteria; phylum Pseudomonadota; class Gammaproteobacteria; order Burkholderiales; family Rhodocyclaceae; genus Azovibrio. The sequence goes on from JAISSL010000204.1 coordinate 758, forward strand.
TCTGGATGCCAACACTGCGGAAGTCCTGATACGCAAGCATCGGCAGGGCAAGACCGGCAATGTTCAGCTTGCATGGCGGGGAGAGACAGCCTCTTTCGGCGATCTGGATCAGGACTCGTGGCGGCGCAATCGAGAACAGGAAAAGGAACTGCGAGAAATGGCAAGACGCGCCGAAAAAAGAACGAAGGAAAGGGCTTTTTGATGGATACGACCTGCCGTTGTGAATCCTGCTGCCCGGACAATCCCGGCGCAACCTACACCAGAGCGCACATGCTGGCGTGTGAAGCGCGGCGCGTCTGCCGGATACCCACGCGCGAAGAGCGTAGCGGGTATCTGGCGGATGTTGAGAAATTCCGGGGCAAGGACGCGGCAGACGCGCTCAGAACCGCCGTGCGGGAAGAGTTTGACAAACTCATCATGAAGAAGAGGCAAAAATGAACTCACAAGGATTGTATTGGATTTGGAAAGTGACCATGCCGGATGGCGTGCGTTTTATCACTTGCTCCCGGTCGGTAACACATGAGGAATTTCTGCATGGTTACGCAGACGCGAAAAATGCGCTGGATGTCACGCCAGCGAGCGATGAGGATATAGATGAGTACATGAAGTTTATAGGGAGGGTGGAAAAATGAAAATCTCCTTTACCGTCCCCGGAGTTCCTGTCGGCAAGGGGAGGCCGCGCTTCTCGACTGCGGGCAAATTCCCGCGAGCCTACGACATGAAGGAGGCAACATGAAAAAATGGTCAGAACAAGAAATAGCCTTTTTGCGCGACAACTATCCCCAGAAAGGGAAGGCGTTTTGTGCGGAGGCTCTTGGGCGCGGCGAGGCTTCTGTCCGATGGATGGCCTCTATGCTCGCCCTAAAGCTGGATTCTTCGAGCGAGTTTTTTAAGGAATTTCAGCAACGCGCCGCACAATCCAAGGTGGGGAAAAAGCGCCCAGAACAGGCTCTTGTCATCAAGCGTCTGCATGAAGCAGGAAAGCTCATCAAGACCCCAGAACAATGCGCCGCAATGAGCGTTCGCGCAAAAGAATGGCATCGTACCCATGAGCATCCGAAAGGTTTTTTAGGTCACACGCATTCTGGCGATGCAAGGGCAAAAATATCCATGTCGTCACTTAGGTGGTGGGGTCACATGTCCGATGAAGAGGTTTCCGCAAGGTCATTGAAGATGATGAAAACGAAATGGCAGGCCGGGTGTTATGCCACTCCCAGAACAAAAGTTACATGGGTAGGCGGCAAGCGCAACATAGGTGGTCAAGACGTGTATTTCCGCAGCAAGTGGGAAGCAAACTATGCGCGATACCTGGAATTTTTGAGCGTGAACGGCGCGATCCGCGCCTGGGAGTATGAGCCTGATGTTTTCTGGTTCGAGGGCGTAAAAAGAGGATGTGTCAGCTACCTTCCAGATTTTCGGGTGGAGGAAAACGACGGAACAATTATCTACCATGAAGTCAAAGGATGGATGGACGCAAGGAGTAAAACCAAGCTGAACCGCATGGCGAAGTATTACCCAAACATCCCGGTCATCATCATTGGGCATCGCCAGTACGCCGAAATCAAGCGCAAGGTGTCCAAGCTAATCGAAGGGTGGGAACCATGAACGGCATAGTCTATCGCTATGCCGCGCGTGGAAGTCGAGATTTTCACGAATGACTGACAAACGGATTTTCGTTCTCGCTCACCCGGAAGCCCGCTGGCACGCAGGCGAGGCAATCCGCGCCGCGCCCGATGGCTGGAAAGTCACGCTGTCAGAGCCGACCCGCAGTCTTGACCAGAACGCCGCCCTCTGGCCTTTGCTGGAATGCTTTGCAAGGCAGAAGCAATGGCCGGTAAATGGGGAAATGGCGTCTCTGGCGCCGGAAGAATGGAAAGACATCCTTACCGCCGCCTTCGATCAGGAAATGGTACGCATGGCGAAGGGAATTTCTGGCGGCATGGTCATGTTGGGAAGGCGAACTTCCAAATTTGGCAAACGGAAATTCTCCGAGTTTCTGGAGTTCATCCACGCAACCGCAACAGAGTTGGGAATTCGCATCGAAAACTACCCAGAAACGGCTATGAATGGGAATGAATGGCTATGAACGGCAGTCCGTTAAAACTTCTTCTTGATTCCGGCCTGCTTGAGGATGCCGTTTGCCGTGCCGGTTTTGCTGACTGTCACAGGGACGCTGATATTGCGCCCGGTGATCGGGCTGAACCATATCATGTGACTTCCCTTGCCCTCGCGAACAAAATGACACCCGTTATCCCGAAGGATATTCCTCACCTCGTTGTAAAGACTGGAAGTCACGGGTCAGGCGGGTTGGGGTTGTTCTTGAGTCTGACGGAACGTCAAAGACATGTCGCCGGGGGCAAAGGAAAAGCCGTTCAGTTCGGCCATTTCCGGCGCAATCTCCCACGCGCGCTCAATCAGGGATTCGTAGGTATCCGCCTCGGTGACAAGCCCAATCTTCTCGCACTCCGCAATGTACCCGCCGTCCTCACAGGTAACGGTAACTTCAAAGGAGCATGGTCTTGGCATCCTGAACACGCTCATACACCAGAAAGGCCACATCATCATCATCTCCAAAAGAGTT
>JAISSL010000266.1 GCA_031273145.1 Zoogloeaceae bacterium
GAAATCAAGGCGCGTCATCAGGGCGAAGGCGGCGATACGGGGCATGGGTATCGGCCTGAGCGCGAGGCGGAAGTCCTGCGCCGGTTGCAAGCCTTAAACCAGGGGCCGCTACCGGATGAGAGCGTCACCTTCTTTTTCCGCGAGGTGATGTCGGCCTGCCTCTCTCTGGAAGAGCCGGTGCGGGTGGTGTTTTTAGGGCCGGTTGGGACCTTTTCCGAAGCGGCTGCTATAAAACAGTTCGGTCATGCGGCAAGGCTCATGCCCGCCGTTTCCATTGACGACGTATTCCGGGAAGCCGAAGCCGGACACGCCGAATACGCCATTCTGCCGCTGGAAAATTCCACGGAAGGCGCGGTAGGGCGCACCCTGGATTTGCTCTTGCAGACGCCCCTCAAAATCTGCGGCGAAGTGATTGTTCGCGTCCATCAAAATCTGCTCTCCCAAGCTGCCAGCCTGCAAGGCATCCGCAAGGTCTATTCCCATGCCCAGTCGCTCGCGCAGTGCCATGAATGGCTGAATCAGCACTTGCCCCATGCCGAGCGAATTGCGGTTGCCAGCAACGCTTTTGCCGCGCAGATGGCGGCGGACGATGCGGAAGTCGCCGCCATTGCCAGTCAGGCGGCGGGCGAGTGTTACCATCTGCCCTGCCTGTGCGCTTCAATCGAGGATGACCCCAACAACACGACCCGTTTTGTGGTGTTGGGACGGCACGACGCGGGCGAATCCGGGCAGGACAAGACTTCGCTCATCATGTCCGCGCCCAACCGTTCCGGTTCCCTGCATGAACTGTTACAGCCCCTTGCGACGGAAGGGGTTTCGATGACCCGCCTGGAATCCCGCCCCGTGCGGCAGGGATTATGGGAATACGTCTATCATGTGGATGTGGAAGGACACCGAAACACGCCACATGTAGCCTCTGCCCTGCAACAGCTTGCCAGCCGCGCCGCCTACCTGAAAATCCTGGGTTCCTACCCGGCGGCAGTTTATTGAGGCTGTTTCTGTTTTAGCCGGCACATTCTGCATTCTCCCCTCATCTCGTCATTTCCGCGTTGGCGGGAATCCAGGAGGAACTACGGCAAATCAACCGTACTGCCGTCTCTGGCCGGGATTTTGCCAAGTCGCGTTTGCAGGGATGCCGGCTTGCCCGTAAAAAGCATGGCGTAATAAACCGTGTTGCTCATCACTTTCTTGACGTAATCCCGCGTCTCATCAAAGGGGATCGTCTCAATGTAAATCGTGGCATCCAGCGCCCTTTCAGTACGCCAGCCCTGCGCGCGCGAAGGGCCGGCATTATAGGCGGCGGAAGCAAGCACCGGATGATTATCCAGCCCATCCAGCACCATCCGCATATAACTGGTGCCCAGCAACAGGTTGGTACTCGGCTCGGTCACAAGCGCCTGATTGTAATCTTTCAGGCCGATTCTTTTCGCAACCCACCGCGCCGTGGAAGGCATCAACTGCATCAGGCCGGATGCGCCCGCCGAAGATTGCGCCTGAGTGACAAAACGGCTCTCCTGCCGCATCAGCCCATAGACCCAGGCATCATCAAGCGCCTGCTCGCTGGCGGCCGCGCGTACCTGCTTGTTGAAAGGCGCAAGAAAACGTACTCGATAATTATGTTGGGAACGGGTCTGATTGGCGGTGTGGATAGCGCGGTCATAAACCTTGTGTTCCCGCGCCAGATTGGCCGCCGCAAGCAGTTGCCGGTCATCCATCCCCCGAATAGCCCAGTTCCACTCCCGCACGCCTTCCAGACGTAAATCAAGACGGAACAGGGCAAGCGCGCGCAAAAGGCCGGGATTACTGTGCGCCGCCGCACGTTCAACCTCAGTCAAGGGTTCGGCAGGCGCCGGTATCCGAATCGGCAGACCCAGTTCCTCCTCCGCCAGATTGCTGTAGTAATGCGGTTCGCCCCGCAAGGACCAGAATCGGTCGCGGGCATCGTTCAGGCGGCCTTGCGCCCGATCCGCCCGCGCAAGCCAGTAGACCCAGGTCGACTCGTTCCGCTGTTCTTCCGGCATGGCTTCAATGGCAGCGCGTACCGCCGCCCAGTTCTGCTGCCTGAGCGCCGCGCGAACCCGCCACTCCCGCGCTTCGTGCGAGAGCCGCGTTCCCTGACTGTTGGCAAACCATTTCAGCGCCTCTGACCGATGCCGCCACGCGCCCGCCAGGGCAATCTCTCCCCAACACCACGCGGTGGCTTCCATGCCGATATTTTTCTGCCAGCGTTCCAGTTGGACAATCGCCAGATCGGGATTGCTGGCGGCCAGCCGGGCAATCGCCAGCGCGACGATTTCTTTTTTGTTGCGCGTGGTGGTGGCATCCAGCCTTTGCTGATTGAGCCAGATGAGCGGTTTATCCCAAAGCTGGGAGAACTGCCGGGAATCCATTTGTTCCCTGTTCGGCAGGGCGCGCATGGTTTGTTGAAGGGCATTTTTCTTGCCCCGTTCCGCCATGAGACGCGCCCGCTGCCAGAAAGGCTCATCCGGCAGGTATTCCCCCAGATAGACAAAAAGCGCCTGACACCCTTCCGGCACATCGGTCACGACCTGCCACGGCTTTTCCGCTTCCTGAAACAGGGCGGCCTGATTGGCGCCAGACTGTTGCAGGCGAAACTGCAAGTTCACGCATTCCGCTTCCCGATCCGGGGCTTGCAGACGGGCATACATCCGGGGAAAATCCGACCAGAGCTTTTTCTTTGCCAGCACCTTCAACCAGTCGGTAATCAGCCGTTCGCCCAGATAGCTGTTCGGCATCTCTTTCAAAAAGGCTTCAATCGCCGCCTTGTCCTGATTTTCCAGCCCCTGTTGCAGCAGGTAAAAATCCACATACGGAGTGAGGATATAGTGCGTGGCGGCCAGTTCATCGCGCAAACCCACCAGTTTGGCGCGATTCCCGACCCGAAAGGCTTCCCGCGCGGCGAGAAAAAGCTGGTCGCCCACCGCCGTTTCGGTCTCTGCCCGTTCAAGCGAGACAGGCGCAGCCGATTCCGCCAGGGCAGGCTGTAAAATAACCAGACCGAAAACAGGCAGGAAAAGCCGCAGAACGCGCGGCAGCATGGCGGAAAGGCAAAACGGCTTCATGGCATGAACCATTGAGAAATCAGGAGGCAAATTCGTTGAACGCAGCATATCATGAAGGTCACGACTTTTGCGTGAACTGCCATGCAAAATGAGATAAGAAAACGCTGTCTCGTCGCGCGTGAATCACTTTCCGGGCAGGAAGTCGCGCTTCTTTCGGCAGAGGTGGTCAAGCGCCTGTTGCGGGCATTCCCACAGCCGCCGGGAAAGCGCGTCGGTTTTTGTTGGCCGATTCGCAACGAGCCGGACATCCGCCCCGCCATCCATATCTGGCAGGCAATGGGCATGATGGCCGCCCTGCCGGTCACGCCCGCAAAGGGAGAGGCGCTTGCCTTTCGTCTCTGGCAACCGGAATCGTGTCTTGTCCCGGATGGACGTGGCATCCCCGCCCCCCCGGAAAACGCGCCGGAAGTGATACCGGATGCGCTCCTGATTCCGCTTGTCGCTTTCGATGCCGCCGGGTATCGCATCGGCTACGGCGGCGGCTTTTTCGACCGCGCCCTGGCAAGCCTTGCCGCGCAATCCGCCCGTCCGCTTGCCATAGGGCTTGGCTTTGAACTGAGCCGGGTTGCGGATATTCAGCCGCAACCTCACGACTGGCCGATGGATTGGCTGGTCACCGAAGCGGGCATCTGGCGCATTCGGGAAGAGTAAGGGTTTATTGCGCCGAATCAGGGTTTAGCCCGCGTCGGCTGCAAAAACTGTTCCGCAAGGGTCGCGTACAGCGGCGGACTCAAAACCTTCGAGATGGCGGAAGAAAACAGGGAGACCACCATCAGGGCAAACACAATCGAGTATCCATCCACCATCTCCATGACAATCAGAAACGAAGTCATCGGCGCCTGAGTGACCGCCGCAAGAAAGCCCGCCATGCAGAGCGCCAGCAACATGCCGGGAGTAACGTCCATGCCCAGCAGGGGCGCAAGGCTATGTCCCAACCCCGCGCCAATAGAGAGAGAAGGCGAAAAAATCCCGCCGGGCAAACCCGCAAAATAAGAAACCAGCGTTGCGATAAATTTGGCAGGGGCAAAATACCAGGGCAAATTGCCCTCCGCGTTCAATAACGCCTGCGTCTGCTCAAGGCCGCTGCCATAGGTAGCGCCTCCCGTGGCAAAGCCCAGGCAGGCAATGAACAAACCGCACAGCGCGGCAAAGCGCAAGGGATGGATGCGCCGAAGTCCGGCAAGCCTGCCCTGCCAATCCCTCGCGGCCTTGATCATCAGGCGGGAGAAAAGTCCGCCGGAAAGGCCGCAGACCACAATGGCAAGCAGTGTCGCAAGCAACTGGTCGCCCTCGCCCGCAATAATCAGAATGCCGCCAAAGTAATTGCCACTGCTGCCCTTCATCCCCTGCGCCGTAACGCCCGCCAGCACAATGGCAGTGATGATGAGGCCGGACATCCGCGCTTCCACATTGCGGGTCATCTCTTCAATGGCGAACATGATGCCCGCCAGCGGCGCGTTGAACGCCGCCGCAATTCCCGCCGCGCCGCCCGCAACCAGCAGATGTTTGCGCCGGATGTCTAATGATGCGGGCAACCAGCCGTGGATGATGTTCATGAGGGAAGCGCCAACCTGTACCGACGGCCCTTCCCTTCCCAGGGAAAAACCGCATCCCAACGCGCCAACGCCCACCATGATTTTCCCGATGATGATTCTGAACGAAAGCAGGAAAGGGCGCGTTGTCCGGTCATTGTCCGGTTCGGCATCCGCCTCGGCAGCGCGGTTGATTTCTACCAGAGTCTGCGGAATGCCGCTCCCTTCCGCGCCGGGAAA
>JAISSL010000011.1 GCA_031273145.1 Zoogloeaceae bacterium
GTTTTTTGCGGCAGTAGCTCAGTTGGTAGAGCGCAACCTTGCCAAGGTTGAGGTCGAGAGTTCGAGACTCTTCTGCCGCTCCAGATTTTCTGGCGCGATAGCAAAGCGGTTATGCACCGGATTGCAAATCCGAGTAGGTCGGTTCGACTCCGGCTCGCGCCTCCAGTTTCAGGTCATGCCTGAACGCGGCAGTAGCTCAGTTGGTAGAGCGCAACCTTGCCAAGGTTGAGGTCGAGAGTTCGAGACTCTTCTGCCGCTCCAGACTCAATCCCACGAATTTCTTGTTGTTCCTTCTGCGCCCGGATGATGAAACAGGTAGACATACCGGACTTAAAATCCGGAGCCGAAAGGCATACGGGTTCGACTCCCGTTCCGGGCATGTATTGCTGACATGTTGAGCTATCGCCATGCCTTCCATGCCGGGAATCACGCCGATGTGTTAAAGCACATCGCGCTCTCGGCGATGCTGGAACATCTGCGGAAAAAAGACAAGCCGCTCCTCATGGTGGATACCCATGCAGGTGGCGGCCTGTATCGGCTGGATTCGGAACCGGCGCAAAAACTTGCCGAATTTCAGGATGGCATAGGCCGTATCTGGCAGACGGAAGTACGCACGGATTCTCTGCCTCGCGCGGTGGAAGCGTATCTCACGGCAGTACAGGCATTGAATCCTGCTGGAAAACTCCGCCAATATCCCGGCTCGCCCTGGTTTTTCCGCCGCGCCTTGCGCGCTTCGGATACCGCCCGTTTTTTTGAGTTGCATCCCAATGAATACAAGCTATTGAAGGCAAACCTGTCTGCGAATAAGGACGGCAAGCTCATCGTAGCGCGGGATGATGGCCTGAACGCCCTGAAATCGCTCCTGCCGCCCCCTTCGCGCCGGGCCTTGGTTCTGATTGACCCCTCCTATGAAGTCCGCGCCGAGTATGGCGCGGTGGAAAATGCCCTGCGGGAAGCGGTCAAGCGGTTTGCCACTGGGGTTTATGCCGTCTGGTATCCAGAGATTGACCTTCTGGAAGCGCGGGAATTTTTGCCGCGTCTGAAAAAACTGGCAGGTAACGCATCACCCAGAGAAATTCCCTGGCTTGCCGCGACCTTAAAAGTTCGCAGCGCAGGACAGGGCGGTTTTTCCGGGATGCGGGGGAGCGGCCTCTTTGTCCTGAATCCGCCTTGGCCGCTCATGGAAGCGTTGCAGGAAGCCTTGCCCTGGCTTGCCGCGCGGCTTGGACAGGACGAAGGGGCAGATTCGTCGCTCACCAGCGGGTAGGATATCTTGCGGATGGCAATTGAAAACCATCGCTACGGTGAAGTCTCCCAACAAAAACCCCGCCTGAATACGGGGCACTCAATGGTACACTTCCGCCTTTTCATCTAATTGCGTCATGCCGGTTCTTCTGCTCAATGGAACGCGCCAGAATTTTCCAGACATCCCAACGCTCGCCGCTCTGGTAGCGGCGCTTGGCTACGCGGACAAGCGAATCGCCATTGAACTGAATGGCGAAATCGTGCCGAAAGGCCGCTACGCCGAAACAGGGCTTGCGGAAGGCGACGCGCTGGAAATCGTCGTCGCGGTAGGCGGCGGTTAGCGCATTCAGACGCCCTCAATTTTCAGGATTTTGCATGGATCAACTCGTTATTGCGGAACGCGCCTATGATTCCCGGCTTCTGGTCGGCACGGGCAAATACCGGGATTTTGCCGAAACCAAGGCCGCCATTGAGGCTTCCGGCGCTGCCATCGTCACGGTGGCGATTCGCCGCATGAACATCGGGCAAGACCCGACCGCCCCAAATTTACTGGAAGTATTGCCCCCTTCCCGGTTCACCATCCTGCCCAACACGGCGGGCTGTTTTACGGCAGAAGACGCAGTGCGAACCCTGCGGCTGGCGCGGGAACTGCTGGATGGACACGCCCTCGTCAAGCTGGAAGTGCTGGGCGATTCGGAAACGCTGTTCCCCAACATGCCGGAAACCTTGAAAGCCGCCGAAATTCTGGTAAAAGAAGGCTTTCAGGTCATGGTCTATTGCGCCGACGACCCGATTCAGGCGCGGATGCTGGAAGACATGGGCTGTGTCGCCATCATGCCACTCGCTTCCTTAATCGGTTCCGGGATGGGCATTGTGAATCCGTGGAATCTCTCCCTCATCCTTGAGCGCGCCGGAGTTCCGGTGCTGGTGGATGCCGGAGTGGGCACGGCTTCCGATGCCGCCATTGCAATGGAACTAGGCTGCGACGGCGTACTGATGAATACCGCGATTGCTAGCGCGAAAAACCCGATTCTGATGGCTTCCGCCATGAAAAAGGCGGTAGAAGCCGGACGCGAGGCTTTTTTAGCCGGACGAATGCCGAAAAAAATCTACTCCGCTTCCCCTTCCTCGCCCGCTGCGGGTTTGCTTGGAGCCTGAACCGTGCTGAATGAACGCAACGCGAGGGAAGAAATATCGGAACCGCATGGGCATATCCGCAGCTTCGTGCGCCGGGGCGGACGGTTTTCCGCCGCGCAGGAACGCGCTCATTTTGCCATGATGCCCAAAATCGGAATTCCCTATCGCGCAGAACGGCTCAACCTTTCCAGCCTGTTTGGTCGCGCCGCGCCCAGAATTCTGGAAATCGGCTGCGGCATGGGCGAGACGACCGCGAAAATTGCCGAGGCGCACCCGGAAAACGATTATCTGGGCGTGGAAGTGCATACGCCGGGCGTGGGGAACCTCTGCAAGCTGGTCTCTGCAATGGGGCTAACCAATATCCGCATCGTCCAGCATGACGCGGTGGAAGTCGTGCGCGACATGCTGCCCGAACAAAGCCTTGCCGGGATTCACATTTTTTTTCCCGATCCCTGGCCGAAAAAACGTCATCACAAGCGCCGCCTGATTCAGCCGCCTTTTATCAATCTGCTGGCAAGCCGCCTTGCACCGGGCGGCTATCTGCATTGCGCGACCGATTGGGAAGCATATGCCGAGCATATACTGGCAACCTTGACCAACGCGCCGCAACTGCAAAACAGCGCCGAAGGCTATGCGCCCCGCCCATCCTCCCGTCCGCGCACCAAGTTTGAAAACCGGGGCATCAAACTGGGACATCCGGTCTGGGATATTTTTTTCATCCGTCCATCAACCTGAAGCGAGAAGGCTATGTGGTTCAAAAATCTGCAAATTTACCGTTTGCCTATCCCCTGGCAAATGAGCATTAAAACGCTGGATACGCAACTGGCGCAGCAACGCTTTGCGCCTTGCGGCGCGTTGGAAGCCATCCGTCGGGGCTGGGTTGCGCCGCGCCCCGAACATGACCCGGAAGCATTGGCGCATGGCATGGGCGGGCATTGGCTGCTGGCGCTGGAGACGGAAAGCAAGCTCCTGCCCGCAACCATCCTCCGGCAGGAAACCCGCGCCCAGGCGGAAAAAATCGCGCAGGCGCAGGGCTATGCGCTAGGGCGCAAGGCTTTACGTGATTTGCAGGATCAGGTGCGGGATGAACTCCTGCCCCGCGCCTTTGCCGGTCGGCGAAAAACGGCGGTATGGCTTGACCCGGCGCGTGGCTGGCTGGGCGTGGATGCGGCCAGTCTTACCAAGGCGGAAGAAGTGCTGGAAGCGTTACGGGCTTCTCTGGATGATTTTCCCTGCGCGCTGGTATCCACGCGCATTTCGCCCGCTTCCGCAATGACGGAATGGTTGCTCTCTGGCAACGCGCCTGCCGGATTTGCCATTGACCGGGATTGCGAACTGAAATCTGCGACGGGCGAACACGCGGTGGTGCGCTACGTTCGGCATCCCTTGCGGGATGAAACCCTGCCGGAAATTCGCGCCCATCTGGAAGCGGGCAAATTGCCGACCCGTCTGGCGCTCACCTGGAATGACCGGATTTCCTTCGTCCTTACCGAAAAGGGCGAGATCAAACGCCTGGAATTTCTGGAGGTGTTGAAAGAATCTTTGGAAGGCATCGAGAATGCCGAAGAAATCTTCGATGCCGAGTTTGCCCTGATGACCGGCGAATTCGTCCACTTCCTGCCCGCGTTGATTGAAGCCTTGGGCGGCGAGAAAAGCGCAGGAGGCGCGTAAATCCCATGCCCGCGACGCTTATTCTGACTCCTGAGATGATTACGCAACTCCATCGCTGGGTTGCGCCGCTTTTGACCCGCAAGATGCTCATTTGCGTCTTTACGGGATTTTCTTCCGGCTTGCCGTTCTTTTTGCTGGTGCAGCTTGTGCCGGCCTGGATGAAAAAGAGCGGAGTGGATATTACGACCATTGGCCTTATGGCATTGGCGACTTTCCCTTTTACCTGGAAATTTCTCTGGGCGCCCCTGCTTGACCGTTATGCGCCGCCTTTGGGACGGCGGCGGGGCTGGATGCTGATCGCGCAGATGGCCTTGCTGGTGTCAATCGGCGCGCTTGGGCATTTTTCGCCGCAGGAGGATCTGTCGTTCATCATATATCTGGTGGTGTTGCTGGCGGTTTGCGCCGCAACCCAGGATATTGCCATTGATGCCTACCGGCGGGAAATTCTCTCCGATGCGGATTTGGGATTGGGGAATTCGGTGCATATCAATGCCTATCGCATTGCGGGGCTGATTCCCGGTTCGCTTTCCCTGATTCTGGCGGATCGCCTTTCCTGGAATGCCGTCTTCTGGATTACGGCGCTGTTCATGCTGCCGGGGATGTTGATGGCCTTGCTGGTCAAGGAACCTGCTGTTAAAAATTCGCCCAGAACGCTGGAGGAAGCCTGTGTCCAGCCTTTTCTGGAATTCATCCGAAGGCAGGGCTGGCGCGGGACGCTGCTCATTCTTGCCTTTCTGTGCCTGTACAAGCTGGGGGACTCGTTAGCGACGGCGCTTGCCACGCCGTTTTATCTGGAAATGGGGTTTTCCACGACCGACATCGGCGTGATTGCCAAACATGCCGGATTGTGGCCTGCGGTCTTTGGCGCGATTGTGGGCGGCCTGATTATGGAACGGACGGGCATTAACAAGGCACTCTGGATGTTTGGCGTGGTGCAGTTGGTCACGATTCTGGGCTTTGCCTGGCTTGCCTGGATCGGCCCCTTTCAGGAGGGCGCGATTACCCTGGATAACAGGCTCTCTCTGGCCGTGGTGGTAGCCGCTGAATATCTTGGAGTGGGACTGGGAACGGCGGCCTTTACCGCGTTCATTGCCCGCGCCACCAACCCGGTCTATGCCGCGACCCAGTTTGCCCTGTTTACCAGCCTGACCGCCGCGCCGCGCACCGTGGTAAATTCCCTGGCGGGGGTGTTTGTCGAGGCGATGGGCTGGACGCAGTTTTTCCTGTTTTGTACGCTGCTTGCCGTGCCGGGAATGCTGCTGCTCTTTAAGGTCGCGCCCTGGCGTGAGACGGGAACGGCAAGAGAATGAATCAGGAAAGCATGACCACGAAGCGCCCCTGCTGCGGCGCGGCGAACTGATTAGAGCGGTTTTGCAAAAGTTAGCATATGTGCTATAATCAGGTTATGACCTATTCCATCGAACACTTCAATACATCCGTGCAAGCCGCTATAGAGGAATGGCCGCCAGGTATCCGTGCCAGCTATGTGCGTATTGTTAGACAGATGGTTGTGTCAGGCCCGAATCTCGGATTGCCATATACACGGGCTTTTGGCGATGGGCTTTTCGAGATACGAGCAAGGGGGGAAGAAGGTCACGGGCGGGCTTTCTTCTGTACTCAGGTTGAACGGCGCATCATCATCCTGCATGGGTTCATCAAGAAGACCCAACAGACGCCGCAAAAAGAATTGTTGCTTGCCCGCAAGCGTTTAAAGGAAATTCGCAATGACCAAAGATGACAGAAATAACGACCGGTATGACCCTGTACCCTTTGATCCGGGCGCATATGTCGAAAAAAACCGGAATGCAGACCCTGCATTTTGCGCTGCATATGACGCTCTGGAAGATGAGTTTGCAGCCTTGGCTTCACTACTTGCAGCGCGTAAGGAAGCAGGTTTAACCCAGGCGGACGTTGCTGCCCGTATGGGCATATCGCAACCTGTGCTAGCCCGCATAGAATCTAGCCTGGGCAGTCGTAAGCATTCTCCCTCTCTCAACACACTCCGGCGCTACGCTTCTGCCTGCGGAAAAAAACTTGTTATCCAGATGTGCTGACACCTTTTGGGGGGCGACAATTGCCGCCCTTACGGACAAATTCAGTGGACGCGCATTGAACAACTCGTAGGGGACGCAACCTCTGTCCCGTCACAGGTCTTGCAGATGGCAAGGAGACAAGCGCAAAAGTGTACTCGACTGAATCGAAATCGCTCTAATCCGCCCGTCCGCAGAACACAATCGCCGCCCGCAAGACCCGTCCGCAGCACCGATGATTTTTCAATGGCCGATTGCAGGGCTGCTTTCCTTATCTACGACCTGCAAATCGTTTTTTCGGGCGAATTCCCGAAGGAACTCATATGCCTTTGGCGCCAGCGCGGAGAGCCTGCCCTCCACGAATACCGCCTTGTGGCCTTCGTAATCGCCCGGTTTGACGTAGGGCGAATAGCGCACCTTTCGGGTTGCGCCAAAGGCGGAAAGCGTGCTGGATAGGCGATCTGCCCAATCGCTCGGACGAAATTTCGCCCCTGCCATCGTCACGCCCAAGATAATGAAAGACCGATGATCTCCTGTTTTATACATGTTGGTTGCCTCTCTGAGTTGGGGAATGGATAAGCCGCTCTTGAATGGCGGCTTACGTTATGCGTTTTGCTATTCTAGCAGAGGTTTTACGCCGCGCGGCGAAAGGTCAGATTGAAGCGATAAAGCGTATGAGGCCGAGCCGCGTCCGCCTTGATCGGCAACACGCCATGAAAAAACAGGCGAGCCGGTCCGCCCCAGACAAACACATCCCCTTCTTCCAGCAGGATTTTCTGCGTCTTGTCTTTTCTGGTTGCGCCACCCAACTGAAAAGCAGCCGCCAGGCCAAACGAAAAAGAAACAATCGGCTGGGTCAAATCCGCTTCATCCCGATCCTGATGCAGCCCCATCTTTGCGCCAATCGCGTAACGGTTAATCAGGCAGGCATCCGGGGAAAAATTGGGGAACCCCGCTTCCCGCGCGGCATCTATTGCTTGCTTACGAAACCGCTCCGGCATCAGGGGCCAGGGCTGATTGCGTTCCGGGGCGACTTGAGCGTAGCGATAGCCCTTGCGGTCGGAAATCCAGCCTGAATTGCCGCAGTTCGTCATTGCCGCTGAAATCTTCTGCCCGCCCGGCGTTACCATGTGCCGGAACGGCGCTTCTGCCGCTATTTTTGCGATCGTCCGCAAGAATTCGTCCGCTTCGTTTTTGAGCCGCGCCTTGAAAAGCGTCGCGCCCGCCAGAATTTCCACCTTGCGAGGTTGTGCCGCAAAAAGTTCAGCATTCATGGTGTCTCCCTTCGTTGCGGGCAATGTCAATCATTTGTTGCGTCCTCTCCCCGTCATTCCCGCGTAGGCGGGAATCCAGGGTTTTGCGGGCGGCAGGTTGCCGCACCTACGGACAACCCAAACCCTTGCCATCTAAAATACCTCGTAGGGGACGCAACCTGCGTCCCGTTACAGGTCTGGATTCCCGCCTACGCGCACTGCTGTCCGGGATAAAAAAGGCGAATTGTTGCGGAATGGTTGCGGATCCTGGGCAAAGGGTGTAGACCCTTGAGTACCGACTCAATTTACCGAGGTTCCGCAACATGTTCACAATAAGCCGATTTCATGAAATTCTGAAGTATTTTCCGCGCAGCAGCTTTGAAAAGCTGGTCAAAAAGCATGGCAGCGACAAGTACAGCAAAGGCTTTGGAAGCTGGTCGCACCTGGTGGCGATGCTCTATGGTCAATTGAGCGGAGCCAGTAGCCTGCGTACGCTGGAAGCGGGGTTCAACAGTCAGTACCCGCATTACCACCTAGGCGTACGCCCCGTGCGTCGGTCAACCCTTTTTGATGCTAACGCGCGGCGCAGCCCGGAAGTGTTTGCCGAGGCGGCGCAGTGGCTGATGACGCAACTCAAGCGTGATGTACGCAATCAAATGAAGCAGGCGTTATGTTTACTCGATTCCACGAGCCTGACACTCAAGGGCAGGGGGTTTGATGTCTGGACTTTGGATCAACGCACACGCAATACCCAGGGCATCAAGCTGCATCTGCTCTTTGAGGCGCACACCGCTTCGCCCCTTGCGTGCAGCATGACGC
>JAISSL010000161.1 GCA_031273145.1 Zoogloeaceae bacterium
CTTCGGAAATTCCCCGCCATGATCCTAGGTTCCCTCGTCGCCCTCGTCACGCCCATGTCTGCCGATGGCAAGCTCGATTTCGCCGCGCTGGAACGCCTCATTGACTTTCACGTCAAGGAAAAAAGCGACGCTATCGTCATCGTCGGCACGACCGGCGAATCCCCCGTCGTAGACCCCAGCGAGCATCGCCAGTTGATCGAGCGCTGCGTGGCGCACGCCAATCATCGCATCCCGGTCATCGCCGGAACCGGCGCAAATGCTACCACGGAAGCCATCGAACTCTCCCGCTTCGCCAAGGAAGCCGGCGCCGACGCAACCCTTTCCGTCGTCCCCTATTACAACAAGCCTGGACAGGAAGGCATCTACCGGCATTTCGCCACCATCGCAGAAAAAGCCGACATCGGCATGATCCTCTACAACGTCCCAGGACGTACCGTTGCCGATATGTCGAACGATACCGTGCTGCGCCTTGCCGAAATTCCCAACATCATCGGCCTGAAGGACGCGACCGGCAACATCGCCCGCGCAAGCGATCTGGTCGAACAGACCTCCGCCCTCAACCGAACCTTCGCGCTCTACAGCGGCGACGACATGACCACGCTCGCCGCCCTGATTCTGGGCTTTCACGGCGTCATCTCCGTAACCGCCAACGTCGCGCCCTATCTGATGCACAAGATGTGCGCTGCCGTGCGAACCGGCCACCTCGATACCGCGCGGGAAATTCACTTTCAGCTTACCGGGCTGCACCGCGACCTGTTTTGTGAAACCAGCCCCATCCCGGTCAAGTGGGCAGTCGCGCAATTGGGATTGATGGAAAGCGGCATTCGCCTGCCGCTCACCAAGCTAGGCGAAGAAGGACAACAAAAAGTCACAGCCGCCATGCGTCAGGCTGGCCTTCTAAAAAATTAATAGCGGAGAACCTATGCGCCTGATTCGTGCACCCCAAAACCCTCATTTTTGTCGCCTCCCTCTGGCAATTCTGCTTGCGTTCATGCTTACCGCCTGCTCCAGCCTGGTTCCAGATTCCAAAAAAGTAGACTACAAATCCGCCAGCCGCCGCGCCCCTTCTCTGGAATTGCCGCCAGACTTAACCCAAACCACCCGCGACGACCGCTTTGCCGTACCGGATTCTTCCGGCAAGGGCCGCGCCACCTTCTCCGAATATTCCGCCGAGCGCACTCCCGAACAGGCGCAATCCAGTTCCGGCATTCTGCCGGAAATCGAAAACCTGCGCCTTGAGCGTTCCGGCAATCAACGCTGGCTGGTCGCCCAAATCCCGTCGGATCGTCTGTGGGAATCCGTCAAGGATTTCTGGCAGGAACTGGGCTTCATCATCTCCATAGAATCCCCGGAAATCGGCATCATGGAAACCGACTGGGCGGAAAACCGCGCCGCTATCCCGGACGACATCATCCGCAAAACCATTGGCCGCCTCTTCGAGACCCTCTATTCCACCGGCGTGCGGGATAAATTCCGCACCCGCCTTGAACCCGGCGAGGCATCCGGCACGATGGAAGTTTTCATCAGCCAGCGGCGCATCGAAGAAGTCTATACCTCAGCCTCTAAAGACTCTACCCGCTGGCAACCCGCCCCGCCCGACCCGGAACTGGAAGCGGAAATGCTGCGCCGCCTGATGATCCGGCTGGGGAGCGATGAACAACGCGCCGAAGCCGCCATCGTCGCCTCCGCCCGCGTGGAAGACCGCGCCCGCCTCATTTCCGGCAGCGACGGCAATCTGCTGGAAGTAGATGAGCGGTTCGACCGCGCCTGGCGACGGGTTGGCCTTGCGCTTGATCGGGTAGGCTTCACCGTCGAAGACCGGGATCGCAGCCGGGGACTTTATTTCGTCCGCTACGTCGACCCGGATGATACCCAGAGCGCAAAGGATAGAAACTGGTTCTCCCGCCTCTTCGGCAGCAAAAAGCCCACGCAGACGCAATACCACATCTATCTGCGCGCGGAAGGCGATACAACCCGCGTGCAAACCCTCACCACGGAAGGCAACCCCGACCCTTCGGAAAGCGCCCAGAAAATCCTCGCCCTGCTTCTGGAGCAATTGCGTTAGCGCCGCGCCCTCTCTTTTTTCTTTGGCGGACATATCGTCTGCGGGAATGAACCGCTTGCCGCAATTTCTGTTTATCATGACCCCTTTTGCCCTCTTTCCTGACCTCTTTCCCGCACGCGGGCGAGAGGCAGGCGGGCATCCGGCTCTTCGATTCGTATGCGCTTCTTTCGCCTCCTGAAAATTCTGTTCATCGCCTACCGCTACGGGCTGGATCAGATCGTCCTCACGATTGCCCATCCCGGAGTCGCCCGCTGGCTGAAAATCCTCTGCTTCTGGCGCAATCTTTCTCAACCGCGCGCGGCGCGGCTCAAACATGCCTTGGAACGGCTAGGCCCCATCTTCGTGAAATTCGGGCAAACCCTCTCCACCCGCCGCGACCTTCTGCCCCCGGATATTGCCGATGAATTGGCTCTCCTGCAAGACCAGGTGCCGCCCTTTGCCCCAGAACTGGCGCTTGCCGAAATTGCCCGCGCCTATGGTCGTCCCGCGCATGAGGTTTTCACGGAATTCGAGGAAAAACCCATTGCCTCGGCTTCAGTCGCGCAGGTGCATTTCGCCCGCCTGCCCGATGGCCGGGATGCCGCCGTCAAAATCCTTCGCCCGGATATCGAGCGGGTCATCGAACACGATCTCGCCTTGATGGACGTGGGCGCAACCCTGCTCGAAAAAACCCTGCGCGACGCAAAGCGCCTGAAAGCCAGGCAAATCGTCTCGGAATTCGCCAAATATCTGCGCTTTGAACTGGATTTGATGCGGGAAGCCGCCAACTGTTCGCAATTGAAGCGCAACTTTGCGGATTCCGACTTGCTCATCATCCCGGACGTTTATTGGAGCTGGTGCACTCCGACCGTGATGGTCATGCAGCGGATGCGCGGCATTCCGATTTCAAAAATCGAGACACTGCGCGAACAGGGCATAGACCTTTCCCAACTGGCGGCAAGGGGCGTGGAGATTTTTTTCACCCAGGTTTTCCGCGATGGTTTTTTTCACGCCGACATGCACCCCGGCAATTTCTTCGTCCGGGAAGACGGGCGCTATATCGCGCTTGATTTTGGCATCATCAGCACCTTGACGGAATACGACAAGAATTATCTGGCGCGCAATTTTCTCGCCTTCTTCCGCCGCGATTACCGGACGGTGGCGATGAATCACGTCGAATCGGGCTGGGTATCCGCCAATACCCGCATTGACGAATTCGAGGCCGCCATCCGCGCCGTGTGCGAACCGATCTTTGCCCGCCCCTTGAAAGACATTTCCTTTGGCAAACTCCTGCTTCGCCTCTTCCAGACCTGCCGCCAGTTCGACGTGGAAATTCAGCCGCAACTCGTCATGCTGCAAAAAACCCTGCTCAACATCGAAGGACTGGGACGCCAACTCGACCCGGAACTGGATTTGTGGCAAACCGCCAAACCCTTTCTGGAACGCTGGATGAGCGAACAGGTCGGCTGGCGAGGGGCGCTGAAAAGCATTCAGGCAGAAGCGCCGCGCTGGGCGCGGGAACTGCCGCAACTCCCCCGTCTGCTGCATCAGGCACTCACAAAATCGGAAAGCCCCGCGCCCGCCCTGCTGGAAGAAAAACTTAACCGCCTGCAAAAAACGCAAAAATGGCTGTTTTACCTTCTCTTCATCAATGGGGCGCTGACCCTCGCGTTGCTCGGTCTTTTTTACTACGCTTACCCTTAAGCAATGGCAAGCCCCAACCCGCCCGCGTTTTTGCCCCTGCCGAAAACGTCCTCCGATACGCTTTCCTGGCAAACCGATCTCAAGCATTTCAGTCTGGCGATAGAACGGCAAAGCCGTAAAAAAGGCACTTTCAAGACCCGCATTTTTTACCAACTGGAATGGACGGGGACTGACACGCCTTCCAGCGCGCGGATCACCCTCCTGAAAGGCATGGACATCCACGACGCAAGACCCTGGGCCGCTACCGAACGAATCGTGACCTATCCGCCCCGCTTCATAGAGGAAGAAGATATCTTCATCCTGCGCCAGTTGTTACTCCTTCCCCGCCTGCACGGCAAAGGCCAGAACGTCTTTTTGCT
>JAISSL010000162.1 GCA_031273145.1 Zoogloeaceae bacterium
ACCCGCAACCCTGCCGGGTTGACATCCGCCCTCAACAAGTTGCGGGCATCCGGTTCCCAAATCGAACACCCGGAAGCCTTTGTCGCCAGTCACCTCTTTTTCGGCACGGACGGCGAGCCTGTATCCGATACATCCTGGGCTTCCCTGCTGGCAAGCCACCCGCCCCTGGAAGATCGCATTCGCCGCCTGGGCGGCAGATTATTTTCCCCGCGACCAGGGCAAGAAAAAACCCCTCAATCCCCAGACCTTGCCGCGATTGAGGCGAACCAGCCTCAGATTCTGGCCGCCAACCCTTATGCGGCCTTGCCCGCCATGCTGCCTGTTGCGGCGCTTCCGGTTGTGGGCGCAATGGAAGGCATTGCGGGCGACCTTGCGCCGGAAAGCGTGATTCAGGCGCAAGTTCTGCTTGCCAGCCTGCCCGCAACGCTGCGCGAAAAGGCTACGCTCACAACGGACGCAAGCGGCATCGTCTGCGGGTTGCTCTTTGCCAGTCAGAACGACATCCGGCAACAGCAGGAAAAAATGCTGCCCCCAGCCATGCTGCCGGCGGCGCAGGAACTCTACCTTTGGCTATCCATGCAGCCGGAACAGGGCGCGCGCTATCGCCTGATTTGGCTTGACCTCGCCTTACCCACCCTGCGCGGCGCAACAGAAGACGAATGCCAGCAATTGCTCGACCTGGCAATGGCCTTGATTCGCGCCGACGGAAAAATAAGTCCCACTGAATTCGCCCTCTACAACATTCTGCAAAGCGCCTTACTACCGCCTTCAGAACGGCGAATCAACAAAAGCGAACTGCGGCTGGAACAACTGGATAGCGACATCGCCAGCCTGCTGGCGCTTCTTGCCTATGCCGGGCATGAGGATGGAGAGATGGCCAAAGCCGCCTATCAAACGGCTATCGCCGCCTCGCCCGCCAGTAAAGAACTGCCCTTCCCGGACAAAAAGGATTTTTCCCTAAAGACGGTATCCAAAGCCTTTTCACACCTTGCCCTAACCGTGCCGCCCTACCGGAAAAAGATTCTGGAAGCGTGCGCGGTAGCGGCACAGCACGACGGCAAGATTACGCCAGTGGAAAACGAGCTACTCCGCGCCTTCGCGCAAAGCCTCGACTGCCCCGCGCCGCTGGTCTAGGCTCCGTCATTCCCGCGAAGGCGGAAATTCAGTGCTTTTGCGTCTCTCCACCCGTCATTCCCGCGTAGGCGGGAATCCAGACCTGTAACGGGACGCAGGTTGCGTCCCCTACAAGTTGTTCAATGCGCGTCCACTGAATTTCTCCGTAGGGGCGGCGGATGCCATCTGCAAGACCTGCCGCCCGCAACACTCCGTCATTCCGCGCGAAGTCGCGGAATCCATGCCGTCATTCCCGCGAAGGCGGAAATTCAGTGCTTTTGCGTCTCTCCACCCGTCATTCCCGCGTAGGCGGGAATCCAGTATTTTTGTGTCGACTTGGCACAGTGAAAAATCATTCCCTTCATGCGAAAACCCTATGTTCTTACTGGATTCCCGCCTACGCGGGAATGACGGAGTGGGAGACGCAAAGGCTACGATGGGACGCAGGTTGCGTCCCCTACAAGTTGTTCAATGCGCGTCCGCTCTATTTGTCCGTAGGGGCGGCAACCTGCCGCCCGCAAGACCTGTCGCCCGCAAGATTCGCCGCCCGCAAGACCTGTCGCCCGCAAGATTCGCCGCCCGCAAGACCTGCCGCCCGCAAGATTCGCCATCTGCAAGACCCGCCTGTCCGCATAAGAGGCTATACTGTGCGCTTCATAAAACAGGTTACTGAAAAGAGACATGGCTGAAATGGAATTCCGGGTAGGGCAGGGTTACGACGTACATGCGCTGGTTGCGGGGCGAAAGCTCATGTTGGGCGGCGTGGAAATTCCCTTTGCAAAGGGATTGCTGGGACATTCCGACGCGGATGTTCTGCTGCACGCCGTTACCGACGCGCTTCTTGGCGCGGCGGGCTTGGGCGACATCGGAACCCATTTCCCGGATACCGACCCGGCTCTTGCGGGCGCGGATAGTCGAAGCCTGCTACGCGCCGCGTTAATAAAAGTCCGCGCGCTTGGGTTTTGCCCGGTCAATATGGACGCGACTGTCATTGCCCAAAAACCAAGGCTTGCCCCCCACATGGCCGCCATCCGCGCCACATTAGCCGCCGATCTGGAACTGCCGGAAGACGCGGTGAATATCAAGGGCAAGACCAATGAAAATCTGGGCTATCTGGGACGCAACGAAGCCATTGAAGCCAGAGTCGTAGTGCTGTTGGCGCGTCCCCAAAATAACCCGTCCGAAAAATAAAGGCTTGCAAAAAAGCCCGGAAGTACCATATAACCCGAATCATCCTGTTTATCTTCCAAAGGAGTCTGTATGAAACGAATTCTGTTGCTGACCGCAACCAACCTCGCGGTCATGGCGGTATTGTTGGTGGTCGCAAGTCTGCTTGGGGTAGACAAATTTCTGACCCAGGAAGGCTTGAATCTCACGGCGTTGCTCATCTTTTCCGCAATATTCGGCTTTGGCGGCGCGTTCATCTCGCTCCTCCTCTCGAAAACGATAGTAAAACATTCGATGAGCGTGCGGATTATCGGCGCGCAAAGCCGGGATAGCACCGAAGCCTGGCTCTTCCAGACCGTAGAGCGGCTGGCGCGTCGCGCCAACATCGGAATGCCGGAAGTCGGTATCTATAAAGGCGAAGCCAATGCCTTTGCAACCGGCGCATTCAGAAATTCCGCGCTGGTAGCCGTTTCCACCGGGCTGCTCGCCTGCATGGATAAAAGCGAGGTGGAAGCCGTGCTGGGGCATGAAATCGCGCACGTTGCCAATGGCGACATGGTGACGCTGACCCTGATTCAGGGCGTCGTCAATACGTTCGTGTTTTTCCTGGCAAGGGTGATCGGATACCTGATTGACAAGGCGGTATTCAAGACCGAGCGCGGCGTAGGCCCCGGTTATTACATTACCGTCTTCCTGATGCAGCTTGTGCTGGGGTTTTTGGCGAGCGCGGTGGTTGCCTGGTTTTCCCGGCAGAGAGAATATCGCGCCGACGCAGGCAGTGCCGAATATCTTGGGCAGCCGCGCCCGATGGTAGCCGCGCTCAAGCGGTTGCAGACCATTTCGACGGGCGCTTTGCCGGAAAGTATGCAGGCGCTTGGCATTTCCGGCGGCAAGCTCTCGGCGCTGTTTGCGTCGCATCCGCCGCTGGAAGCGCGCATTGCCGCCCTGGAAAAACGCTGATGGTTGCCCGCATTCAGAAAGGAAATCTGGCGCAAAACCCTTTGACCTTTGCGCCATACCTCCCTATAATGCGGCCTCTTCTTTGGCCAGTTAGCTCAGTTGGTAGAGCAGCGGACTGAAAATCCGCGTGTCCGTGGTTCGATTCCGCGACTGGCCACCATCTACCCTTCCAGAACAATCCGATACAGTCCGAAAGACCTTAGAGAAACAAGGCTTTCGGACTTTTTCTTGTCCGATGCAGTCCGTAAAAATTCATTGACATCCTGCAAAAATGGGTATAGATTTGTATATAGGCTCTATACCACTTTTGGAGATATACCCATGAAACTGACTGACTCCACAATTCGCAACGCTTGCGCGGTAGAAAAACCACTCTACTTGTTTGACGGCGCGGGTTTGTATCTGGAAGTCTCCCCCGCAGGCGGGAAATTATGGCGCTTGAAATACCGCTTTGACGGTAAAGGTAGACTTTTGGCGTTGGGCAAATATCCTGCTGTCTCCCTGAAAGAAGCCCGTGAACGGCGCGAAGAGGCGAAAAAGCTGCTGGCGAACGGGGCAGACCCCGGCGCGGTCAAGAAGGCACAGAAGGCCGCGCTCATAGCCGCAACCGAGAACACCTTTGAGGCCGTTGCTTGTGAATGGTTCAACGTATGGAAAGCTGGCGTAGCCCCTGATTCTGCTACCCGGCAATGGTCAAATCTTGAACGCCATATACTGCCCCACCTTGGCAGTGTGCCGGTCTCAGAAGTCACTCCCAAAGTCATCTTGAACGTGTTACGCAAAATGGAAGAGGGCGGCCTTGGGAACACGGTACGCAAATCCAAAACCGCCATATCCCAAATCATGCGCCACGCTGTGCAAACCGACCGGGCGGATCGTGACCCCGTACCAGACCTGAAAGGGGCGCTCAAAAAGACACAGACACGGCACATGCCCGCAATTACAGACCCGGTAAAGGCAGGGGCTTTGCTTCGCGCTATTGACGGCTATCAGGGGCAACCAGAAGTCATAGCCGCCCTGAAACTTGCGCCGCTGTTCTTTGTCCGACCCGGCGAAATTTGCGCGGCAAAATGGGCAGACTTCGATCTTGAAAAAGGCGAGTGGAAATACACTGTATCCAAAACCAAGACAGAGCACCTCGTTCCTCTTGCGCGGCAGGCTGTGGATATTCTGCGCGGCCTTCACGTATTGACCGGACATTGCCCCTTGGTTTTCCCCGGTCATGGTTCAATGGGGCGGCCTATCAGTGAAAACACCATCAATGCCGCCTTGCGCCGCATGGGTTACGACACGAAGAACGAAATGACCGGACACGGATTCCGGGCTATGGCGCGTACCCTGCTGGCGGAAGAATTGCGCTGGCAACCAGAAGTCATTGAACACCAGTTAGCGCATAGTGTCCCTGATGCTTTGGGCAGAGCGTACAACCGCACGAAGTACCTGAAGGAACGCACTGCCATGATGCAGGAATGGGCAGACTATCTTGACCAACTCAGAACCGGGGCGGCTGTTATCCAGCTTCGCGCATAATCGTACCCGGTCTACCAACCCCCACGCGCCGCCCCTTCATCCGGGCGGCAAACTCAAACTGTTACAGGAGTAAACATCATGGAAAACATGGAAGATTTTGTGGAAATCTCAATGGCAAAGGCCGTCTACTGCGCAGGCGTCAGTTTTGAGCCGATAGCCGACAGGTCTGGCGTCTATTGCACTAAGGCGGAAGTGCTTCGCATAGAGGAGCTGGAAGATGGTAGCCAAAACATCTACGCCAGTTTTGGTGGCGTCTCATACGATCTTTGCATCCCGCCGGGTTTCTATCCCGTCAAGGTCGGCGATAGGCTACTGCTTGACTACCTGAAAACGTCAAATGTGCTTGTTGACCCGTATGTTGCCATTTACCCAGACCCCGCGCCTGAGCCTTTCCGGCATTGACACACCATACCGCGCCTGGGAGATCAGCGCAAAACTGCGCCGGTCATGCCCCGGCGCGGTTCCTTTCACGAAGGAGAGAACACCATGAACCAAGAGGAAGTCATTACGTTTGAAGATTTTCAGGCAGCTTGTGCAGGGAAAAGCCATGCCGCTATGACGGAGATCGCGTGGGTTTGGCTTGAGGAAGCTCATAACATGTGTGGCGTTTTTAACGAGATGACAGAGTGTTACGAGGCAACCTCCGATATGCTTGATTATGTCATTGGTTTTTTGGAAGAGCGCAACCTGTTGTCTGAGATTGACTCGAAAGGCTTTGCGCTTT
>JAISSL010000075.1 GCA_031273145.1 Zoogloeaceae bacterium
AAATTTTCTTGCCAAGAGCCATTGAGCGTAACGCGATGATTTTCGACTTTCTCAAAAAGATTTTCGGCAGCCGTAATGAGCGGCTGCTTCGACAGTATGCCAAAACGGTGCAGAGCATCAATGCGCTGGAACCCGCCATCTCCGCGCTTTCCGATGCAGCGTTGCGGGACAAGACGGCGGAATTCAAGGCGCGGCTCACTGAGGGCGCGACGCTGGATGACCTGTTACCGGAAGCCTTTGCCGTGGTGCGCGAGGCAGGCAAGCGAGTCCTGGATTTGCGCCATTTCGACGTGCAGTTGATCGGCGGCATGGTGCTGCATTACGGCAAAATCGCGGAAATGCGTACCGGCGAAGGCAAAACCCTGGTCGCCACCCTGCCCGCCTATCTGAATGCGTTGGCGGGCGAAGGGGTGCATATCGTGACCGTCAACGATTATCTGGCGCGCCGCGACGCGGAATGGATGGGGCGCGTCTATCACTTTCTCGGCTTATCCGTCGGCGTCATCGTCTCAGGCATGTCGAACGAGGAAAAGCAGGCCGCCTACGCGGCGGATATTTCCTACGGCACGAACAACGAATTCGGCTTCGACTATCTGCGCGACAACATGATCTATCGGGTCGAGGATCGGATGCAGCGCCCGCTTTCCTACGCCATTGTGGATGAGGTGGACTCCATCCTCATTGACGAAGCGAGAACGCCGCTCATCATTTCCG
This sequence comes from Zoogloeaceae bacterium, assembly GCA_031273145.1. GTDB lineage: Bacteria > Pseudomonadota > Gammaproteobacteria > Burkholderiales > Rhodocyclaceae > Azovibrio. The sequence goes on from JAISSL010000075.1 coordinate 715, forward strand.
GGCAGACCGACGACCACACGGATATGTATATGCGGATGAATCAGGTCATCGGCCTTTTGACGCGCGCCCCGGAAGAAAAAGCGCCGGGCGATTACTGGGTGGATGAAAAGGCGCGACAGGTGCATTTTTCCGAAGAAGGGCACGAGCACGCCGAGCAGATTCTGGTCAACATGGGGCTGCTCACCGATGGAAGGAGCCTTTACGAAGCGGGCAACATCGTCCTGATGCACTATCTGAACGCGGCTCTACGCGCCCATACCCTGTTCCATCGGGATCAGCATTACATGGTGCAGGAGGGCGAAATCGTCATCGTCGACGAAATCACCGGGCGTCCCATGACAGGCAGGCGCTGGTCGGAAGGCTTGCATCAGGCGGTAGAGGCCAAGGAAGGCGTCCCCATCCAGAGCGAAAATCAAACCCTGGCTTCCATCACCTTTCAGAACTTTTTCCGGCTCTATGGCAAGCTGGCCGGGATGACCGGCACGGCGGATACCGAAGCGTATGAATTCCACCAGATTTACGGGCTGGAAACGGTGGTGATTCCCACCCATCGCCCGATGATTCGGACGGATTTCAACGATGCGGTCTACAAGACCGCCGCTGAAAAGCACAAGGCGATTATTGCCGATGTCAAGGAATGTCATAAGCGCGGGCAGCCGGTGCTGCTTGGCACGGCTTCGATTGAGGCGTCGGAGTTGCTTTCCGGCCTGCTGGATCGGGAAAGACTGCCGCATCAGGTCTTGAACGCCAAGCAACACGCCCGTGAGGCGGAAATTGTCGCTCAGGCGGGCAGTCCGGGGGTCATCACCATCGCCACCAATATGGCGGGGCGCGGCACGGACATCGTGCTGGGCGGCAATATTGACAAGCCCCTCATGGCGATAAAGACGGATGAAAGCCTCTCCAATCCTGAAAAGGAAAAACGGCTGGAGCAGATGAAAGCCGAATGGCAGGATACGCATGACCGGGTGATTGCCGCCGGGGGCTTGCGTATCATCGCCTCTGAACGGCACGAATCGCGCCGGATTGACAACCAGTTGCGGGGACGTTCCGGGCGGCAGGGCGACCCCGGCTCTTCGCGCTTCTATCTTTCGCTGGATGACCCGCTCATGCGGATTTTTGCCGGCGACCGGCTGCGCTCCATCATGGATAAGCTGAAATTCCCGGAAGGCGAAGCCATTGAGCATCCGCTCGTCAACCGCACCCTGGAATCCGCGCAGCGCAAGGTGGAAAGCCGCAACTTCGACATGCGAAAACAACTGCTCGAATACGACGACGTGGCGAACGACCAGCGCAAGGTCATCTATGCCCAGCGGAATGAACTGCTGGAGAGCGAGGATATTTCCGAAGCCGTGACCGACATGCGGCATGAGGTGCTGGAAGAGACGTTTCGCCAGTTTATCCCGGAAGATTCGGTGGAAGAGCAATGGGATATTCCCGGCCTGGAACGGGCGCTGGCGAGCGATTTTCTGCTGACCGTCCCGGTAAGTCAGTGGCTGGTTGTGGATAAAAATCTCTCCGACCATGAGATTTTGACGCGGATTATCGCGCTATCCGACGAGATTTACGAGGCCAAGGTCAAACTGGTGGGCGCGGAAATTTTCCGCCAGTTCGAGCGCAACATCATGCTGCAAAGTCTGGATGTCCATTGGCGCGAACATTTGGGGGCGCTGGATCATCTGCGACAGGGCATCCACCTGCGCGGCTACGCCCAGAAAAATCCCAAGCAGGAATACAAGCGGGAAGCCTTCGATCTGTTTGCAACCCTGCTCGACATCGTGCGCCGGGAAGTGATCCGGGTTCTGGTCACGGTGCAGATTCGCGATCAGGAAGATGCCAGAAGCGCCGCGCAACCGGAAGGCGTGGAAAACGTCCAGTATCACCACGCGGATTACGATGAGGCGTTGGGCGAATCGGAACGCCAGAACGCGCCGCCGCAACCCTTCCATGCCACGCCCCGTCCGGGCAGAAATGACCCTTGTCCCTGCGGCAGCGGCAAGAAATACAAGCACTGTCATGGTCGGTTGGCTTGAACTGGAAAACTCATGCCCGTTAATTATGTAACGCCAGAACCGGAATCTCTGTTTCCGGTAGCCGGGATTCGGTTGGGAGTAGCCGAAGCCAATATCCGCAAGGCGGGGCGCAAGGATTTGACCCTGATTGAAATCGCGCCGGGCGCAACCGTGGCGGGCGTGTTTACGCAGAACCGCTTTTGTGCCGCGCCGGTACAGGTGTGCCGCGAACGGTTGAGCCACCATCCAGACGGAATCCGCGCCTTGGTCATCAATACCGGCAATGCCAATGCGGGGACGGGAGAAGCAGGGCTACAGGCCGCGCTAAAAAGTTGCGTGGCGACAGGCGAACTTTTGGGAACGTCTGCGGATGCGGTACTGCCTTTTTCCACCGGCGTGATTCACGAGTTGCTGCCGGTTGAGCGTCTGATTGCGGGCTTGCCAGCGGCGCGGGCGAACCTTGCGGAAAATAACTGGTTTGCCGCAGCGCACGCTATCATGACGACCGATACGGTTGCCAAGGCGGCCTCGAAGCAATGCAGCGTTGCCGGAAAAACCCTGACCGTAACCGGCATTTCCAAGGGCGCGGGTATGATTCGCCCGAACATGGCGACCATGCTGGGTTTTATCGCAACCGACGCGGCCATTGCGCCAGCCCTGCTTGCGCCGTTGGTCAAGGAAGTAGCCGACCAGTCATTTAATTGCGTGACCGTGGATGGCGATACCTCGACCAACGATTCTTTCATCCTCATGGCGAGTGGCAAAGGCGCGCTTTCCTTTGTGAGCGGCGAAGAGCCGGGTTGGATGGATACCAAGGCCGCCCTGATGGAAGTGGCGCTGCAACTGGCGCAGGCGATTGTGCGCGATGGCGAAGGCGCGAGCAAATTCATCACCATTGCGGTAGAAGGCGGCAACACGCGGGAAGAATGCCGAAAAGTGGCCTATGCGGTGGCGCATTCGCCGCTGGTCAAGACCGCGTTTTTTGCGTCCGACCCCAATCTGGGACGCATTCTTGCCGCGATTGGCTACGCGGGGATAGACGATTTGAGCGTGGAAGGCGTCAAGGTCTGGCTGGAAGCGGCAGGCGAATCCGTACTGGTTTCCGAACGGGGAGGCCGCGCAACAGCCTACCGGGAAGCGGATGGCAGTCGCCTCATGCAATCAGCCGAAATTACGGTGCGTATCCACCTGGGCAGGGGAGAAGCCGCCGCCACGGTCTATACCTGCGACCTCTCCCACGATTACGTCAGCATCAACGCCGACTATCGGTCTTAGTGTCTTGCAGACTGCGAAGTCTTGCGGGCGGCATCCGCCGCCCCTACGGACAACCCAAACCCTTGCCCTCTAAATAAAATACCTCGTAGGGGACGCAACCTGCGTCCTGTTACAGGTCTGGATTCCCGCCTTCGCGGGAATGACGGAATGTTGCGGACAGCGATGTTTTATTTACCCAATTATTTCGCGGCATGATATGATTTTGGAACTCGCTCGTCATGCCATGACGTTTTGTTGCAACCCGGCTGGAAGTTTAAGGACATTCATCATGTTTGCCGAAAAAACCCATTGCGCTCAAAGAGTTACCCCCACCACCCCCCGCATTCTGGCGGCATATAAGGAACGCCAGGGGCTAAGAGAGAAAGGTTGGGCCTGGCTCCCTATGTTGGGGGCATTGGTTGTCGGCGCGGCAGTGGTGACGGTAGGCGCAATGCTACTTTACAAAAATTTCAAAACCACCGGCAACGATGCCGCAATATCGTCGGGGCAGTCGAGTAACCGGGCAGACGCAAGACCAAAGCCGTCTGCCGCAAAGCCACAGGCGGCAGAAGCAGAGCCAACAGAGGATATGACCGCTCCGAAAGAAGAACTGGCTGCCTCAAATACCATGAAAGAAGTAAAGTGTGATTCTGGCGCTACCGGTATGTTCCTCTGTCCGGGGCTTTGGGAAGTAACCATCTCATTTTCGCCTCCCTCAACGATGCCGCCTGCCAAGCGCAAGGAAATGGAAGCCGCGATGGCGAACACACCACAAATCAATGTAAACGATCTCACCAAGCAAATGGAGGCCATGATGGTGAATATGCCACCTGCCGAGCGCAAGAAAATGGAGACCGCGATAGCGGACATGAAAGAGAAGGGCGTAAAAATGACTGCTAGTGGGGGTGCTGCCCAAATTTGCATCACGGGGGGTTCTGACTTCAAGTTTCTACCACTTTGGCAGGGAAAACCCTGCTCAACCCACGCTTCGTCTAGGGGGAGTAATAAGACGCATTTTACTGTATCCTGCCCAGGCGAGATTGGGGATGGCCTTGAGGCTGAATTTACCATCCACAGCGATACTGCTTGGTCCTTTACCGGACTGAATCAAATGAAGTGTGAAAAAAATAATGGGAAAAGCGGTACAGGGGCGCATATTGGTAGTGGATCTGGACGCTGGCTGGGTCCGGATTGTGGCTCCATTAAGCCAGATTCATCGCCGGATAAATGTGATGGGGCTGGACATTGTCTAGGCGGGGGAGGGCGTAGTGCTGGAAGGCAGGATCGCTGGGATCGCTGCTGGTTGGAAGCACTATAAGGTTGGTGGGGCGCTAAGCAAATCCCAACGCAGTAGCGCAAATTGCCGCCCGAAAGACCTGCAAGGCTAGTCAATGCCGTATTCGATGGTCACGACCACGCGCGCTTTTTTGGCAATGGTGCTCTTGTCGTAGACGCCGCCGTAATCGTCGGAACTGGCATCGGAATTGGCGGGCTGGATGTAGAACGCGCCCTGAGAGGCGGAACGCATGGCGTCGACGCGCACCTTGCCGACCTTGGCGAATTCCTCGGCGCGTTGGCGGGCGTTTTCGGTCGCCGCGCCGATCAGCGACATCTTGATGGCTTCCAAATCCTGAATCAGGTAGTTGGGCGTTTCATACATGATGGGCTTGCCTTCCGCCGCCAACTGGATGATCTCCTTGTTGGCCGCGACGATTTTTTGCAGATCGTCGCTGCGTACCCGGATAACCTGCGTGCCGCGATAGCCTTTTTGTACCCGGCGATAACGTTCGCTCTTTTCGTCATCCACCATGTTCGGCTCGACCTGTTCATTGCCCGTTACGCGGGTAGAAGCCGGGAACCCGTGTTGATCCAGAAAAGCCTCCAGCACCGGACGGGATTGCCGTATGGCATCCAGAGTCGTGCCGAAATCCTTGCCGACCAACGAAATGCCGACCGACCATTCCGCCAAATCTGCCTCAACCGGCTTTTCTGCCAGTCCCTTGACGACGATCTTTTGGGTGTTGTCCCCGATGGTGCGGAATTTTCCGCCCAGAATGAACGCCGAAGCGCCAAACCC
>JAISSL010000084.1 GCA_031273145.1 Zoogloeaceae bacterium
TTCAGGCGGATGCAGGCTGGCGAATTCCCGGACGGGACGCATGTGTTACGCGCCAAAATTGACATGGCCTCGCCCAACATCAACCTGCGCGACCCGGCCATTTATCGCATTCGCCACGCAACCCATCACAATACGGGGGATCGCTTCTGCGTCTATCCGATGTACACCTTCGCGCACCCGATTGAGGACGCGCTGGAAAACATCACTCATTCCATCTGCACCCTGGAATTCGAGGATCAGCGCCCCTTTTACGACTGGCTGCTGGAACGGCTGGCGGAAGGCGGCCTGTTGCTTCGCCCGTTGCCCAACCAGTACGAATTCTCCCGCCTCAATTTAACCTACGTCGTTCTCTCCAAGCGCAAACTCATTCAACTGGTGGAAGAAGGCCACGTTTCCGGCTGGGACGACCCGCGTATGCCCACGCTGGTCGGGGCGCGTCGCCGGGGCTATGCGCCAGAGGGCTTTCGCCTGATGATGGAACGGATGGGCGTCTCCAAGTCCGATTCCCTGATTGACTACAGCCTGCTTGAAGACTGTATGCGCGAAGTCATGAACGATCTGGATGAACGCCGGGTTGCCGTGCTCGACCCGATCAAACTCATCCTCACCAATTATCCCGAAGGCCAGACGGAACCCTGCCATGCGCCCAACCATCCCCTGAAACCGGAACTGGGCAAGCGCGAACTGCCCTTCTCCCGCGAACTCTGGATTGAGCGGGAAGATTTCCGCGAGGTGCCGGAAAAAGGCTATCACCGCCTCTATCCGGGCGGCATGGCGCGGCTGCGTCATGCCTATATCGTGCGCTGCACGGGCTGCGAAAAGGACGCGAACGGGCGCATTACCGCCGTGCTCTGCGAATATCTGCCGGATACCCGTTCCGGCACGCCGGGCGCGGATAGCGTCAAGGTCAAGGGAACCCTGCACTGGCTCTCCACCAACCATGCCTTTGCTGCCGAAGTCCGCCTCTATGACCGTCTGTTCAAAACGACCAATCCCGGCGCGGAAAGCGGCGATTTTTTGGCCGACCTGAACCCGGATTCCTGCCGGACGCTTGACGCCTGGCTGGAGCCTGCCCTGAAAGACGCCGCGCCGGAAACGCGCTTTCAGTTCGAGCGGCATGGCTATTTTGCGGTAGATGCCCAGTCCCGCCCCGGCTCGCCGGTGTTCAACCGCGCCGTGACGTTAAGAGACTCCTGGGGGAAATGACTGCGGGGGATAATTGACTGAACAAACAATCTCCGTTGTTCCCTTCACAAGTTTATAATTCGTGCTTTTCCGATAATCAATGGTTATGGCTATGCTTAAAACCAGAAAATACCTGCTTTGCGCGCTGCTTGTCGGCGCCATTGTCGCGCTTGGAAGCCTCCTGTGGTATCTGCCGTCCTCTTCTTCCGGCTCGCTCAACATGCGCGACGCGCCCGAAATTCATTTTCCAGATGCCCTGATTCGCAGTCATAGTCTCTCGCAGCTACCGCCCGAACTCTTGCGGATACCGCTTGCGCGCGACGTGCTTACCGAGGACTTTGTCGACTATTACGAGCAGAACGAAAGCCGCATGGCGCTTTCCGGCACCTTGCGGCGGATCGCGTTTGAGCACAAGCTGGATTTCCCGGAAACGCTGCTCAAATCCGTTCTCGATGAACCTGCCGAAGTTGCCTTGTGGCGGGACGATGCCGGTCGGCTGAAAGATTTCGTCATCGCGCTTTCGCGCAATACCCTGGCGCGGATTATCCAGACCGTCCTGCCCATTGCCGCAAAAGCCTCCGACATGCAGTTGGCGTCGGCAGGTACGCTCGATGGCACGGATGTGGAAATCCTGGTGCTGCGATACGGGGTCGAACGTCACTTGTTGCTGCTTTCCAAGGGAGACCGGATTGTCGCGCTTTCCAATCCAGGGATGCTGTTCGCAAACAGGGATAATGAAGATGAGGAACTATCGCATTTCCCGCAACAGGAAAAAGCCGTGGAGATCATCCGGGAACTGCTCAATGCGGACGAAAAATCCGTCTCCCCGTTCGCGCGGCATTTTTTCCGTACCGCGCCATTGCCTGCAAAGCAGCATGAATTGACGTTCGGCACGCGCGCGTTCGCGCTCAACTACGATACTTTCGTGCCGGGACTGGTGGCACTGAACCTCTCTTTTGACGATCAGGGCAAATGGCAAACTTCGGCGCTGCTTGATGGCGCGGCATGGCACGATGACGGCAGTAAAAACCTGTGGACGACGCTTCCCCACGGGCCTGGTCTTTGCGCGGCCTTGCCGGTGAATTGGGCACAAATGGCAACGCTCCTGAAAAAGTTCGAGGAAGTCTATTATGAATCGCAACCCGCCCCGGAAGGGCAACCGGAAACCCTTGCCGCCAGTTTCGCCGGCCCTGCCGCAGTCTGCTGGTACGAGAATTCACGGCTGTATATGCCGCTCTTTGCGGCGCGGCTAAACGCCGATGCGGATGAGAAAAAGATACAGGATTTTTTCAATCTGGCCATGCAGGCTATCAATTCGGATAAATACGGAATCTCGAATGTGGAAAACGCCGCCGCGCTTTGGCAGGGCGAGATCGCTTCGGATTTTGGGTCGTCCAAGGGCGGCGGTCAGCGCAGCCTGAAGCCCGCGCTGGCGATTCGCGGCGACCTTGTTTTCTTCTCTCCCGACGCAACCCTGGTGAAACAGGCGCTGGATGTCGCGGCAAAACGCTGGCCGGCGCTTTCCGACAATTTCCCTTCCGAAAAGGACGCGCCGCTCCTCTTCATTGACCCGAAGGCGCTATCTTCCCTGTTGCGGAATGAAATTTTCATCGCCCTGCCCCGCAACGAGGAAGCCCTGTTTCGCAACGCCGCCGAAACTTACCTTGTGCCGCGTCTGAACGCCCTGGCGCGTTATCCGGCGCAACGGGTCGAACTCTCGAAGAAGGTTGAGGGCGAAGGGCTTGACTGGTATCCCCTGGAATGGAAAGAACGCGCAGCCCGCTGAATTTCGGAAGAACCCGATGCCGATCACCCCATCCCGCCGCCGTTTCTGCCAGATGCTTGCCCTGTTGGGCGCAGCGGGATTGACTGCGCGTGTAAGGGCGCTGCCGGTAGGCGTGGGCGTATCGAACGAAAACGCCCCGCCGCCGATTCGCCTTGACGCGGCGCAAAGCAAGGCGCTGCGGGCGTGGATTGTCCGCATTGCTGAAGAACAAATCCGGCGCGGCCCAACGCCGCGCTGGACGCACCGCGATTGCGCGGGATTCGTGCGCTTTGCCATTGCCGAGGCGCTGGCCGAACATGACCAACGCTGGCGGCAGGCAATGGGGCTGGGCGGACCGCTGCCGCCCGATCTCATCCCGGAAAAAACGCGCCTCGCGCTGCGGCATCGCTGGAAGCGACCGGATGGCAGCGAAGGGGCTTACGTCAGCGCCATCGGATTGATTCAGGAAAACAGCGTTCTGGTCAGCCGCGACGCGCGGCAGGCGCGACCGGCGGATCTGCTTTTTTTCGATCAGGGCGCCGAACAGCACCTGATGCTATGGACGGGGCGCGAGGCCGTCTATCACAATGGTTCGCCGCCCCTGCCCGGCGACGATGGTTTGCGGAAGGCTACCCTGGCCGCCCTTCTGCAATGGAACGACACGCGCTGGCGACCCGAACCCGGAAACCCGAATTTCGCCGGCGTGTTTTCACTGGCTTTTCTGAGGTAATTGATAATGCTGTGCACTAAAAACCGATATTCCTTCGTAATGCTGGCAGCCTTTGCCCTGCTGTTTCTCTTTGCGCCGCTTCACCCGAAGGCGCAGGAAAACGAGGGAGCGCGCAGCTATTATTCTCCGGTGACGGGCGCGCCGTTTTTCGTCCTGACCGATACGCAATATGGGACGAAGGATGAAGCCCTGCTCCGGGTCGAACTCCCTCAGGACAGAAGGGGCGCAGTTACCCAATACGGCGGGATAGACATTGCGCTCTACCGCGTGCCCGATCCGCTCGCCTTCCTGAAAGCGCAAAAAAACCCGCACCGCGTTGACGTAACGGTACGTCCGGGGGATGAAGGCGTCGCCAATACGCTCTCCTACCTGTGGAGCAACGCCTGGAACAAATCGCGCCGCGCCTGGCAAGACCTTTTTTCGTACCGGGCGCGCCTTTCGGTAACGGATACCGTCCCGGCGCTGAAAACCAGTCAGGCCAAACCCGATTATCGTCCGACCAACCTTTTCAAGCCCCTGAAAGGATTTGATCTGGTCGCCCGTTTCCGCTATCCGTTACAGGTCGCCAAATCCATTGACCCGCTGGAAAAATCGCAGGACTTGTACCTTTCCGGTTCCAGCAGCAATTTCCAGCCGAAGAACGAGGGCAATTTCTACGTGCCGCTCGGCAAACTTCAACCCGGCCTCTACATTGCCGAAGCCATGCTCGGCGCGCGTCGCGCCACGACGCTCGTTTTCGTCGCGGATACCATTGCCATTACCAAACTTGCTTCCGGCTCGCTCACGGTATGGACGGCGCGTCGGGACGATGGTCGCCCGGTTGCCAAGACCGCGCTGCAATGGACGGATGGTCGCGGCGTGCTGGCTCAGGCAACGACCGATCAGAACGGGCTTGCCACCTTCACCCACATCAGCCCGGAGCGTACCTACCTGCTTGGGCAGGACGCGGCAGGCGGCGTCTTCGTTTCCGAGAATTTCTACTACGACAGCGAAATTCACAACACCAAGCTCTACACGGTTACGGATCGGCCTCTTTACCGCCCCGGCGACGAGGTGCATCTGAAGTTTCTGGCGCGTGAATATCAGGCCGCCAATAAATCTTCGCTCGCGCGGGCGGGCAAGCTGGAGACTGCGATTCTCGACCCCAACGGCTCGCCGGTCTGGTCGGGCAACGTACAGCTTGCGTCGGATCGCGGCGGCGATGCCGTTTTTTATCTGCCGCCGGATGCCCGCGCGGGCGGTTATGAAATTCGCACCAGGTATCAGGACAAAACCTATGGAGCCGCCTTCCGCGTTGCCGAATACGTGAAGCCGCACATGGAAATTGCGATTACCCCGGATAAGGCCAATTTCAAGACCGGAGAAGCCGTCTCCGGCACCATCCGCTTGACCTACCCGAACGGCGACCCGGTAAAAAAGGCCGCCCTCGATTTAACCCTGCGCGCGCAGGTCTTGACGATGGTGCAGGGCGAACTGCGCTATGGCGGCCTTTTTCCGGTTGAACAGGCAACCGTCAGCCTGACCACGGACAGTAAGGGGGAAGTGAAATTTTCGCTCCCTCCCGCGAAAGAACCTTCCCGGCTCATCCTCTCCGTCCTTGCCACCGACGGCGCGGCCTACCGGGTACGAAAAACCAGCGAACTCCTGATTGAGCGCGCGGCTGCAAACTGGAAACTGGTGAGCGAACGCAAATTTTCGATGCCGGGCGAGCGCATGGTTTTCCAGTTGGAACCGGAGAGTCCAGACAGCGAACAATCCGCCCT
>JAISSL010000160.1 GCA_031273145.1 Zoogloeaceae bacterium
GCTTCCAGCAGGTCTTCGCGCAGTTGGGCAACTTCTGCCTTGAAGGTTTGCTTATCAACGACGTGTCCCAATTCAGCCGATTCAAACATGGTGAAATATCCTTTGAAGAAAAGCGCAAGCGCAGAATGACTGGATTCTAGCCCGGTTTTGCCCTGTGGACTGCGATTATTTTTGAAACAGTCGCAGGCGGTGCCTGGGCAGGTAAAAAACGGGCTGCGTCTGGGCAGGTGAAGAACAACCGCCGTTCATGTCCCGCCTGATGGTGGAAAGCTAATGTTTTACTTTAAGAACATAGTATAACTTATTGTTTTTAAATTACTTATGACGCTGACTGGTCTTGCAAAAGGCGATAAAAAAACCGGGGACAAGCCCCGGTTGACTGTTATAAATTGAAGTGATACTTTAAGTTAACTATATATCTTGTTGATTTTATTGGATACGCAGAAAACCATTCCGTTTTCCAACGTCCAGTGTAGTGGATTCTGCGACGCCGCGAAGCAAGACGCAGAATGACGGGCGAGAGGTTGTTATTCCGCATGTGTCATTCCGAGCGAAGTCGCGGAATCCACTCGTCATTCCCGCATTGGCGGAAATTCTGTTCTTTTGCGTCTCCACTCCGTCATTCCCGCGAAGGCGGGAATCCAGACCTGTAACGGGACGCAGGTTGCGTCCCCTACGAGGTATTTTAGAGGGCAAGGGGTTCCCGCAAATGGCAATGACTTTGGATTGCCCGTAGGGGCGGCAACCTGCCGCCCGCAAAAACACTGGATTCCCGCCTACGCGGGAATGACGGAGTGGTTTTGCCATCTGCAAGGGTTCGCGGGCGGGAAAAGTCACCTGCCGCTATCACGTTCGCGTGCTTCTATTTCCTCTCGCGTGCGAAGGCAGCCTTTTATTTTTGTGTACGTGCTCCACGCGCTTCGCCAACGCAGTTTCTCGCAGAAAAAGATTTCCGGGGCTTTGGCATAGATGTCGGTAGATTTTTCCCACCGGCGTATGGATGCAACATCCAGGAATTCTGAAAACTGAACCTCGGCCAGAGGCGGCTTGACACTGATAACCATGGCCGGCACTTCAAAAAGCAACCCTTTAGTGCGACCAGATTTTCTTTCCAGAATCAGATAAACCTGATCCCCCGGTTTCAGGGAATTTCGCAGACTTGCGGAGGCGCGATTCCAGTCAGCCGCAGCCGTTCGCGCCGCCTGAATTTCCTGCTTTTCTCGCTGTTCAGCTTGCAGTCTGGCTTGCGCCTCGTCTTTTTCTCGCTGTTCAGCTCGCTGTTCAGCTCGCAGTCTGCGCTGCTCCTCAGCCTCCAATTTGGCTTGCGCCTCAGCTTCCCCTTTTCGTTGCGCCCAAGCCTGATATTCAGCATTATCCATGGCGTTCAGGATAATGCTATACTTTCCTTTCTTAATTAATTCACCATGACGACAGTCACCCATACAGTATGTGTAGGGGTCGGAGTGAACAGTGGAGTGGGCAGAAATAGCATACCCTTCCGTCGTTGAAAAGCCACAGATTACGTTGTTACCTGCGTCCAGGCTATACCTTCCCCCTGATTTTTCACAGGCTGTTTTGATGTGGCTAAGAATGCGCTCCTTATGAGATGCTATATTTGACGCACGAAAATGGCGTCCATGACAAGAAAATTCCACACTCTGCGGGCGTCCTGAAGAATCACTTCCAACCTTTTTCTTTTCGCATTTGCTCATGTTGAACTCTACGCTACCATCACTTTTCTTTATGAACTTTGTGGTAGAGCCACACCCACCAAGCAGCACGCAAGCCGCAATGATGGCTAAGAACGGAGAACGGAGAACGGAGAACGGAGAACGGAGAACGGAGAACGGAGAACGGAGAACGGAGAACGGAGAACATTATAGCGATTCCTGATGAAAAATTTTGGATGACATGAACTTTGCCGCAAAAATTCTCGCTTGGCAAGACATCGTGGCCTCAATTTTGTAACAGGGCTGCCCCGATCGTTCATCCGCGTCTGCGCCCCTGCCTTTCAGGCATGGGCGCGGCCTTATTTCTTCTGGATTTTTACGTGCCAGACTTCGCCCTTGCGGGTTTGTTCCAGAACCGTGTGGCCTTCGCTCTTGACCGACTGCGGCACGTTGTCTATGGGCGCGCCGTCATCCAGCACGATTTCCAGAATTTCGCCGCTTTGCATCTGCGCCAGATCCATCTTGGTCTTTACGAAATTCATTGGGCAGGCGACGCCCCGGTAGTCCTTGAAGCGATGGACGGTCTCATCTTCTCCCTTTTCTTCTCCTTTTGGCGCGGGGGGCGGGGCGGCTTGGATAGCCTGGGCGTGTTCCGCCGCCAGAGTGTTGTCCGTCAAAATCGCTTCAGCAACGCCTGTTGCCGGTTGTTGCGCCCGTTGTTGTTCCACCGCGAATTTCAGGGTGTTGTCCATCGTTCCGTAAAGCGCGATGACCGCTTCGGCAAGTTCCTTGACCTCTGGACGCGCCTCGCCTTCCAGAAGCGGCGCAAAGGCGGCGTCAATCAGGCCGGAATCAAGAAACTGTTTTTTGAACGCGCGTAGAACTTCCGCTTCTTCGCGGGCTTCTTCGCCGCGCGTGACCAGCAGCATCCGGGCGGCCAGCAGGCGGATTGCGGTCAGGTTTTCCGGCGTCGCTTCGGCCTTCAGCGCATGGACGAGCGCCTTGCGGTCGGCTTCGATCAGGTCGTACATCCCGGCGCTGCATTCGCCCGCGCCGCGTCCTTTCAGCGAAAAAACGTCCTTCGCCTGAAAGTCGAAGTAGGGATTCTTGTCGTCCTCAAAGGCGGGCACCTTTGCGAAGGCTTGGGCGAGATCGGTCACGATGGCTTCGCCCCCGTGGTCAATCCAGTCCGCAAAGCTGGCGAATTGCGGTTTGAGGGGAATCCAGACGGAGAGGATTTTTTCCACGAAATCGGGCAGATGGATGGCGGCGACTTCTCCCACCTTGCGGGCGAAGCGGGTTGCGCCTTCGCCGATTTTCGCGCCGACGAACACGTTGTAGGCGGGATACAGCACGCCGTTGTTGCGGGATGCCTTGCCGAAAAAGCCGAGGTCGGCGATTTCGTGTTTGCCGCAACTGTTGGGACAGCCGGACAGGTGAATCTTCAAGCCCTGCGCGGCATCCAGATCAAGGCGCTCTGGGAGGTTCCGTTTTTCGAGCGCAAGCTGCGCGCCGCGCGGTACGGTAATGCCCAACTGACAGGTGGCCGCGCCGGTGCAGACCACGATGTCGCCCAACAGCGCCGGTTTTTGCATGAGCGGCGATAAATCTTCCAGAATGGGGCGGAGAGTACGCAGATTCGCGGCAGTGAGGTTTCGCAAATAGAGATTCTGGTCGCCCGCAAAGCGAATCGTCTCCTCATGCGGCGCGAGTTCCCGCAAGGCACGCGCCAAGGTTCGCGCCTTGGCGGCGGGCAGGTCGCCCAGGGAGAGCGGCACCTTGAGGGCGTAATAGCCCGCCTGTTTTTGCGGCGTGGCAAAGCGTTGTTGCCACAGGCGTTCATCGGGCGACAGGGTTGAGGCTTCGCGGGATTGCCCGGAAAGTGGCGGCGCGGAAAACCCTTCTTGCAGCGCAATTTCCCAATTACCGCGCGCGCGAACGTTCACGATTTTTTCTTCGACCAGCGCGCGAAAAGTCTCCAACCCCAATTCGTCCACCAAAAACCTAAGCCGCGCCGCGTGCTTGTTGCGGCGATTGCCTTTGGCATCGAACACTTCCTTGATCGCCTGCGCGAGCAGGAAAATTTCGCCTTCCGGCAGAAAATCCATGAAGCGCCGCCCCAGGCGGGAATGTGCGCCCATGCCGCCCGCAACGTAAACGCAAAATCCCTTTTGTCCCTTCTGTATGCTGGCGATAAAGCCCACGTCGCTCAAGGTTGCCGTACCGCGATCCGCGCGGGAACCGCTGAAAGCAATCTTGAATTTGCGGGGCAGGGCGTAGGAATCCTTTTGCGCCAGCATTTTTTCGGTCATGGCGAGCGCGTGCGGCGTCACGTCGAAAACCTCATCGGGCGCAATGCCCGCGTAAGGGTCGACGACGATGTTGCGTACCGTGTTGCCGCCGCCTCCTCTGCCCGTCAGCCCGGACTGGTGCAGCGCCTCGATGATGGGCAAAAAATGGTCCGCTTGCACATAGTGAAGCTGGATGCCGCCGCGCGTGGTGACGTGCAGCTTGCCGTTCGCCCAGGTTTCGGAAAGTTCCGCGAGCGTTGAGAGTTGCGCGGGAGTAATCAGGCCGCCGGTCAGTTTGACTCGCAGCATGAAGGTATCGGATTCGCGCTGCTCGTAAATGCCGAAGGGCACGCGCAGGGTCTTGAAGGCAAGCGCGTCAAGCCTGCCCGCGAGATAGTCGGCATGTTGCTGCCGGAAAACCTCGGTATCTTCCAGCACCTGCCGGGGGATGACGTAACCTGTGCTCATGTGACGACAACCTCCAAGGGTTCGTGCGTGACCTCGCCCTTCACGATGCGAAAGGATTTGACGACCGGCTCGGATTCGGCAAGCGAGACGATGAGATAGTGGATGC
The DNA here is from genome assembly GCA_031273145.1 of Zoogloeaceae bacterium. Lineage (GTDB taxonomy): Bacteria > Pseudomonadota > Gammaproteobacteria > Burkholderiales > Rhodocyclaceae > Azovibrio. The sequence goes on from JAISSL010000160.1 coordinate 4,536, forward strand.
TGGAATCAAAGGCCAGCCGGATGTCCTCTTCCGAAGGCCGCGCCGGAGTGGCCGGGTGCGAGTGGTAGCAGGCGATGAGTTTTAGCCCCTGCTTGCCCGCTTCCTTCAGGGCGGCGAATTGCTCCGCCGGGTCGAAGGCGAAATGTTCGGCGCTGGCGTCGACGTTTTTCATCGGAAAATGCGCGGCGATTTCGTCGCCTGTTTCCAAGCGCCGTCCGGCCAGATAGCCGCAGGCTTCAATCGGCGCATCCTG
>JAISSL010000165.1 GCA_031273145.1 Zoogloeaceae bacterium
CGGGCAATTGCCGCCAGGGTAGAAGGTTTTTGCCCATTCAGGCCGTAACGGCGCTCGACAATATCCCGCTGGCGAACCGAAAGACGTTTCATCCAGCTTTCAATGAGATTTCCCATCTCCTGCGCCTGCAAACGCGCTTCAGGATTATCCCCTTCGCCGCCCGAAATAAAATCGCCAAACGAGCTGCCAGACCTCGCATCCAGCGGCAAATCCAGGGACACGATATTTTCATTGAGATAAAGGGCGCGGCGAATTTCGTCTGCCGACAAATCAAGCATGGCAGCCGCCTTGGCAATCCGCTGTTCACGCGGCGCCTCCGGCTCCAACTGGCGAAAAACCCGCTGTATCCGGCTGATTTTTTTGAGCACGTTGCTCGGCAATCGAATCATCCGCGCCTGATTCATGATGCCATGCTCAATTGCCTGTCGCACCCACCAGGTCGCATAGGTGGAAAAACGAAAGCCCCGTTCCGGCTCGAACCGCTCAAGAGCCTGAATAAGCCCGATATTGCCCTCTTCAATCAAATCGAGAAAAGGAAGGCCATGATACAGGTAATGCTTGGCAATCTTGACGACCAGCCGCAGATTGCGCTCTATCATGATCTGCCGCGCCTCAAAATCGCCCGCCTTGGCGCGTCTGGCATACGCCTGTTCTTCTTCCGCCGTCAAAAGCGCCTTCCCGCCAATCTGATTCAGATAAAGCCCCGTCACGTCTTCCAGAAAATCCACCTCGCCTTCCCCTGTTTCCGCTTCTGCTTCTGCGGCCTCCGCTTCCGCCCCCTCTTCCATGAGGCGCTCGCCTGCATCGTCTTCGTCCTTATCCTCTGCCTCTTTCGCTTCGCGCGCTTCATCGGTCAGAGCAGAAGAAGCCTCCTGAAACGGCTCTTCTTCCTCTGCCAAGGGATGCGAACGCTTGCGGGCATTCATTTCTTGGGCAGGTAATTGAGCGGTTCCACCGGCGTACCCTGCCGCCGCACCTCAAAATGCAGCTTGACCGCATCGCTGTCGCTATTGCCCATCTCGGCAATCTGCGCGCCGCGCTTCACATTCTGCCCCTCTTTCACAAGAATCTTCTGGTTGTGCGCGTAAGCCGTCAAAAATTCGTTATTGTGCTTGACGATGACCAGATTGCCAAAGCCGCGCAGACTATTACCCGTATAGACCACCTTGCCATCCGCCGCCGCGCGAACCGGGTCGCCCGCCTTGCCGGAAATATCCACTCCCTTGCTCTGGGCAAAATTGCCGACAATCCTGCCATCCGCCGGCCAGGACCAGGTAATGCCCACCACCGAAGCAGTAGCAGCCGCAGCCGTCTGCCCGGACGCGGCAAGCACCGGCACAGTCGGCGCAACGGGCATGGCAGGCGCGGCAGGCGCAGGCGTTGTATTCGCGCCCAAAGAAGGTGTCCCGGAAGGCGCAGGAGTCTGTGCAGGCGGCGCAGCCGGCGTGCCCTGCGGAGCCGTTGTGACAAGGGTAGAATTGCTCAAGACGGCATAGCGGGCATCCGAATACGGTTCCTTATCTCCCATCGGGTCGCGCTTTACCCGCTCGGTATTGCGGCTCGTAGGCCGCCCCGAACCCACCGTGCCATCCAGCGTTCTCTGCTCAACCGTAGCGCCGCCAGCAACCGGAGCCGTACTCACCGCCGCGCCGCCAGTCGCGCCGGGCGGCCAAATCCGCAAACTCTGCCCGATGGAAATGAGATACGGTTCCGTCAGATTGTTCCAGGCGGCAACCTCCCGGTAATCCTGCCCATGTTCCAGCGAAATCCTGTAGAGCGTCTCGCCCTTCTGCACCACATGATAGCCGGGGGCTGCCGGCTGCGTCGCCGCAGCAGACGACCCGCTGGAACGATCCTCAACCGGCGCCATGCTCGAACTGACACAGGCAGCAAGCGCCAGGGCGCTACATAAGGCAAGCAAACTTGCGCGAAAAAATTCAGGCTTCATTTTTCAAGACCTGCTAATAAAGGAACAAAACGGACCGCATCCAGCGATTCTTCCATGAATCCCTGCGCCGTCCGGCGAATCCGGTAAAGATACTGTTCATTCCCCCCGACTGGCAAGACCAATATTCCGTCCGGCGCGAGTTGAGCGCACAGACTGGGGGGAACTTCTGTTGCCGCAGCGGCGACAATGATACTGTCAAATGGCGCAACGGTAGACAAACCGAGACTTCCATCCGCGTGACGCAGACGAATATGGCGCAATTCCGGCAGAATGGCAAGCGCGCTTCGGGCTTTTTCCAAAAGTCGCGCAATACGTTCAACCGAATATATTTCGCGGGTCAAGCGCCCCAGAATGGCGGCCTGATAGCCGCATCCCGTGCCGATTTCCAGCGTCCGCCCCAAGGACGCGCGCCCTTCCAGCAACATCTCAATCATCCGCGCCACAATGTAAGGACTCGAAATAGTCTGCTTACAGCCGATCGGCAGCGGCGTATCCTCATAGGCGCGGTGCGCCAGCGCCTCCGCAACAAAAATATGGCGCGGCACTTCATTCATCGCCGTCAATACCGCTTCATTCCTGATGCCCTGCTGGCGCAATCGCTCAATCATGCGCTCCCGCGTGCGCGGGGAAGTCATGCCGACCCCGTTCAGATTCGCGTTCATGCGAGCCAAGCGCGAACCGTAGCCAGTTGCTGTTGATGCGTCAGATCAATCTGCAACGGCGTAATGGAAACAAAACCCTGTTCCAGCGCGTGAAAATCCGTACCCTCGCCCGCATCCTGCGCCGGGCCTGCCGCGCCAACCCAATAAACCGTCTCGCGCCGGGGAGAAAGCATCTTGATAACCGGCTCCGCCTTGTGGCGTTTGCCAAGCCTTGTTACTTTGGTTCCCGCCAATTCCGCAAACGGCACATCCGGGACATTGACGTTCAAAAGCATCGCTTCCGAAGGCGGAAAGGCAATAAAACGCTCCACCAATTGACGGGCAATCTTTCCCGCAGTCGGAAAATTGAGTCCATCGTAACTGGCAAGAGAGATCGCAAGCGCGGGAATTCCAAGGAGATAGGCTTCCGTCGCCGCCGCGACCGTGCCCGAATAAAGGGTATCATCCCCCATATTGGGACCAAAATTGATACCGGATACAACCATATCCGGCAAATGTTCCAGCATTCCCGTCACCGCAAGATGCACGCAATCCGTCGGCGTGCCATTGACGAAATAAAACCCGTTTTCCGCCTGTCGTAACGAAAGCGGACGATCCAGCGTCAACGAATTACTGGCGCCGGAACGGTTTTGCTCCGGCGCCACTACCACAATTTCTCCCAACCCGGACAAAGCTTCCGCCAGATGAATCATACCCGGCGCAAGATAGCCATCGTCGTTACTCAGGAGAATTCGCATACACCCTTCTTTGAGGGATTAAACGGCAAGCTGTTCGAGTTTGCCGCCCTCTGCCAGCCATTTTTCCAACCAGCCCGGTTTGCGCCCCCGCCCGGACCAGCTCAGATTCGCCAACTGGGGATGACGGTATTTGGCAACGCCTTTTGGCCCCTTGACGGCAGCAACGCGCCGCCCGCCATCCATCAGTTCCGACAGGGTAAAGCCACTTTCCTGCGCCAACTTTTCCAGCTTGCGGCGAACATTGCCTTTTTCTTCTGCGGAACGGCGACGAATTTCACGCGGAATCTGACGCTCCAGCGCTTTCAGTTCCATGAGTGAGAGTTGAGAAATATCCATGACTACTCCTTTGAGTTGTATTAAAAAGCGCCGCCATTCTATAACACAAATCTCCGACAAGCAACGAAGACCCAATAATAAATTCTAATTCAGGGTTCTCAATGGTAACTGAAAGAATCACGACAAAACATTTCATCAACACCCATCTTCCCGGTCGCCGCCCTTAAATATTAAACGCATCCCTCCCCTTTACCTTCCGAATTCCATCCGCGCGCATGACAATCTGTCGCCATGCGCGCGGATGATGCCGGATAAAACTCTACCCGGGTTCAAAAACCGCGAAAAGTGGCAAATCCCTCGACCGGCTCGCGTTCCGTTTGCAGCTTGTTTTCCGGCGCGTCCGGGTCGGCATAGCCAAGCGCAATGCCGCCGACCACCAGTTCGCCTTCGCCAATGCCCAAATGCCGACGCACGGTATCAGGATAATCGGCAAAGGCATTCTGCACGCAGGTATCCAGACCACGGGCACGGGCGGCAAGAACGATGTGGCAGATGAAAATGCCGTAATCCAGGAACATCCCGCGCCCAAGGCGCGTATCCATCGTCATGATGAGGCCGACCGGCGCGTCAAAAAAAAGATAATTGCGCCCGGTCTGTTCGTGCATCCGCGCCTTGTCGCCCTTCGGAATGCCGAGCAGTTCGTACAGGCCAAATCCCATCTTGCGACGGCGTGAAAGCCAGGGGTCTACCCATTCCTCAGGATAGTAATCAAAAGCGCGGCCTTCCTTTCTGCCCTGGTTGTATTCGTTCAGAATCGCATCGGAAAGGGCGCGCCGCTCGCCGCCCGCCAGCGCATATACTTTCCAGGGCTGCGCGTTCGTGCCGGAAGGCGCGCGCGAGGCCAGTTCCAGAATTTCCGTCAGCGTCGCCTTATCTACCGGCTTGTTGGGCAGAAAGCGGCGAATGGAACGGCGTGAGCGAATGGCCTCATCTACCGTGGCAATGTGTGTATTTGTCATCATTGGTCTCCTTTGGGGTTGGGGTTAAAGGGTTGGGGTTAAAGGGTTGAAAAATTTTGCGGTTGCAAAATCTGGCAAATCTGGCGCAGAGCTGCCAATAGTGCCTCGCATTCCGCTTCCGTGCCGATGGTAATCCGCAGAAAATCGCGGATTCTGGGTTGATCGAAATGACGTACCAGAATGCGCCGCTCGCGCAATTGCCGCGTGAGCAGCAAAGCATCATACCCCGGATGCCGGGTAAACAGAAAATTCGCCTTCGACGGCAGAGTCTCAAAGCCCAGGGCGGAAAGTCCGGCAGCAAGCCTCTCCCGGCTTGCCTGCACCTTTTGCCTGGTCTGTTCAAACCAGATTTCATCTTCCATCGCCGCCGTTGCGCCAGCCAATGCAACCCGATCCAGCGGATAGGAATTGAAGCTGTTTTTCACCCGTTCCAATCCCTCAATCAACGCTGCATCGCCCACAGCAAAGCCTACGCGCAATCCGGCCAGCGACCGGGATTTGGAAAAGGTCTGCACGACCAGCAGATTGGGATGGTCGTTGACCAATGCTACCGCCGTTTCCGCCCCAAAATCCACGTAGGCTTCATCTATCACGATAGGCGCATCCGGGTGGGCGCGCGCAATGGCGGCAATTTCGGGCAATGCAATGGCGCAGCCCGTAGGCGCGTTGGGATTGGGAAAAATGATCGCGCCCACGTTATCCTTGCTTACATAATCCTCTGCCCGAAGGACAAAATCCGCATCCAGCGCAACGGTTACGAAATCTATCCCGTACAGGCGGCAATAACTCGGATAAAAACTGTAGGTCATGTCCGGGAAATGGAGAGGACGCGCCTGTTTCAGGAGCGCGACGAAGGTATGCGCGAGTATTTCATCGGAACCGTTGCCCACAAAGACCTGTTCCTCCCGGATGCCATAGGCGACGTACCGTCTGGCAATTGTCGCTTTCAACATCTTTCCGTCCGGGTCGGGATAACGCCGCAACGCATCCCCCTCGCCCGACAACGCTTCCCGCATCGCTGATACTGCCTTTGGCGAAGGCGGATAGGGATTTTCGTTGGTATTTAACTTGATTAACTGCTCTATTTTCGGCTGCTCGCCGGGGACATAGGGCGAAAGCAAAGAAACAGCAGGATTCCAGAAACGGCTCATGAATGGATGGCAAAAATGAAGGGATTTGTTCTTCCGCGCCCGGTTACGAAGGCGCGGACTCTTTTTTCGCGTAGATTCCGGGGAGATTGCGCCAGGCGCCGCAAATATCCATGCCGAACCCGAAAACGAAGCGATTGGGAACCGTTACGCCCACAAAATCGGCGCGTATCGGCTTGGCGCGTCCGGTTTCCTTGTCCGCAAAAACGGCAATATGCGCGCTGGTCGCGCCCATCTGCAAGATACGCTTGCAGATGGTTGCCAGGGTGATGCCTTCGTCCAGGATGTCATCCACGACCAGCACATGCCGCCCTTTAAGGGTAATCCAGGGGCCGCTTCGCCAGGTGAGCTTGCTGCCATTGGCCTGTTCGCCATAACGGCTGGCATGGAGATAATCGAAATCGAGCGGAAAATCCAGAAGCGGCAGCAGGTGTCCCATGAAGGGAACCGCGCCGCTCATGACGCAGAGCACCACCGGATTGAGATCGGCCAATTTCGCCTTGATTGCCAGGGCGACCTGCCCAATGGCAGCCTGTACCGTTTCAGGGGAATGAATCAGCTCCGCTTCCAAAAGCAGTTGTTTTGCTTCTTCAGGCGTCATCCTGGCGCTCCTGTTTATCCAAGGGATTTTCGGATTCTATCGCATGTAGCTGCCGCTTAGTGCAAGGTCTGGGAAATTGCGTCGTTCTGCTCAGGCATTTCCGCGTGAACCAGATCGCCTTCTGCCGTCGGAAACATCGGCGCGCCGCAATCGTCGCAAAACTCCAGCGGCATCCTGTGTTCAAGCGCCACGATGTCCTGTACGCCACAATCGCACAAAATGGCCTCGATTTGCGGCACGACTTCGGAATGCTCATCCTCCGCCCCCAGCAGGGTCCAGACGACGCCATGAAAAACCTGATGATCCTGGTCGCGCGGCGCAAACCCGATCCGATACTCTTCCAGCCGTTGATCGTAACAGGGCGCAATCACGGCGCGCAGTTCTTCCGGCATCAAACCCTGGCTTGCCTGCAAAAAGGCAATGGATGCCTTGACCGCGTAAGCGCGGGATTCCAGATCGGCACTGCGACAGGCGAAATGGTAGGCATTGGGCAACAATAACTGATAGGCGCACCCCGTCAGAAATGCCGCAAAATTGGCGCCGCCCTGTTTTTCCCAGGCGGAACGCGCGGTATCCCGGTTGCCATCCGACTCATTCCAGCGAAAAACCGGCGTGCCATGCGGCACCATCGCCACGCCAAGCAGATAGCGGACATCGGAAAGAAAAGGGAAGGTTTCCGGCAGTTGCGCGCCGTCCAGACGAAAATCGCTTCTCTTGATAGCCGCTTTCACCAGCGATTGCAGCAACTTCCAGGTATCGCAATAGCTGTGGGGCAACTGGTCGGGGCTGAACAGATAATCCGCAAGCGCGAGGCGCACATCCGCCGAAAACACATGCGCGCCCAGCTGCGTCTTGATGGGAACCAGGCTCGCGCTGCCGATGGAACCTGAAGGAATGACGTAACGCGACCAGACGAGAATAGGCGCGGCAAAAAGCTGGATGTCGTACTGCTTGCCGTCCATTTCCAGGATGCAGGATTCCACTTCCGCTTCCACCACGTCGACCAGTTCGTCACAGGCGGCTGGCGAAGATTCGTACAGCCGATCCAGCGCCGCGTTCAGGTCTTCTTCCGCGCCGTCCTGAATCAGCGTCCGCGTATGCGAGACCAGGAGCGACTCCCAAAAAATATCTTCCAGACGGCCACCGGACTCGGAAAGGCCAATGGCCAACCGCTGCAACTCCGCCGCGTTTCTGGAAAGCCGTTCACGCGCGCTCAAGCGAGATCGTTTCATGTAGTACCTTGTCTATTTTGCAAAATTTCGTATTGTAGCAAACTGCTTTGCAACCTTATACCTTTTCCCAAGC
>JAISSL010000196.1 GCA_031273145.1 Zoogloeaceae bacterium
CTCTCTGCTCATAGGTGAGTAACGACACAGGCGGCATGGGATACCATCGCCGCCTGTTGTTTTCGCATTGTGAGGCGTTTTGTTGACATAGGTGAAAAATCGGCACAGTATAGAGGGCAGAAAAATTTTTTGGGTATATTTTTGGGTATATCCTCAAAAAATTGATTCTCAAGAACCCTTTGACATCAAGGGTTACAGGCAATAATTCGATTGAGCGACTGCCATCTACCCCCACGACTGCCATCTACCCTGCCATCATGAAACGCATTTTAATTATTGTTGCGCTGATTGTCGTTATTGTGTGCCTCCTGGTGGTGGTCGGCATGTTGCTGGGAAAAACGCAGTTTGGCTTTAGCGAGCCGTTGCTAACGGAAAAAACAGACCGTTCCGCCCAGACGGTCATCAAGGAAGTGCTGCCTATCGGCGAGTATGCCAGCCTTGCCTATCACTATACTTCGGTGGTCAAGGACATCAGCGCCAAGGACTTCAATGGCTGGACCATTCCCTTCACGACCAGAAAATACCTCTTCACCTATGGGGGCATCATAAAGCTGGGAATTGACGGAACTCAAATCAAGGTGGAAGAACCGGGACTGGCGCAAAGTAGCGGCATCGTAGCCGGAACGCCTTCCAGTAGCGGCCTGCCGGTTATCCGCATCATCCTTCCCCCCATAAAGATTCTGTCGCACGAGATTGTGGATGGTTCCGTCGAGGTCTTTGAACAGTCCCAGACCATTTTTAACGAGATCAACATTGCCGAGGCTTTCATGGTTACGGCGGAAAGAAAACGGGAACTGGAAGGAAAGGTCATGTCCAGCGCCGTGGTAAAAGAAGCGCGCGCCTCAACCGAACAGCAGTTTGGCGCTCTGCTAAAGGCGCTACCGGGTATCCGGGATACATATGAACTGGAATTTGTCTGGCAACCTGTTAATCCCCAGGTTCCGGCGGGTTCGGCGGGAACCAAGGCTCGGTAACTTGCGGGTTTCTTTTTTCAGGCGCTAATCCCCGCCACAGTCTTGAGGAAGTCCTCAAATCCTTTAGCTTTGTCCCGCATGACCCCGCCATTTCAGGTATTGACGCCGCCAGAGTTTGTTCCTGGTCTTCTGCGGATTCTTGCCCAGTCTATAATTCAAAGCTACGCTTGTAGGTGTACCGCTTCGGCATCGTGCCGGAGCGCGAGAGAAAAACCATTTTGGGAGAGCGCCATGACCATCCATCCCCTGCCCATTGGCCAATCGGGCGATAAGGAAGCCGTTTTATTGCCCGGACTGGCAAACCGCCACGGCCTCATCACCGGCGCGACCGGCACAGGCAAAACCGTGACGCTTCAGGTGCTGGCTGAGCAGTTCAGCAGCATCGGCGTTCCGGTCTTCATGGCCGATGTCAAGGGCGACCTAGCCGGGATGTCGCAGGCGGGCGCGTCGTCGGAAAAATTCCAGCAACGCTTGCAGGCATTGCAACTGCCTGAGCCGGAATACCGCGCGTTTCCGGTTATCTTCTGGGACGTATTCGGCAAACAGGGGCATCCGCTGCGGGCGACCGTCTCGGATTTGGGGCCGCTGTTGCTCTCCCGCATCCTGATGCTGAACGACACGCAGGAAGGCGTCCTGACGATGGTCTTCAAGATTGCCGATGACCAGGGGCTTTTGCTCCTCGACCTCAAGGACTTGCGCGCCATGCTGCAATTCGTCGGGGAGAACACAAAGGAATTCACAACCAGCTATGGGAACGTCTCGGCAGCCAGCATCGGCGCGATTCAGCGCGGCTTACTCTCGCTTGAACAGCAGGGCGGCGCGCTCTTTCTTGGCGAGCCGATGCTGAACATTGATGACCTCCTGCAAACCGAACAGGGGCGCGGCGTCATTCACATTCTGGCGGCAGACCAATTGCTCAATTCGACCATGCTCTATTCGACGCTCCTGCTGTGGCTGCTTTCCGAACTGTTCGAGCGCCTGCCCGAAGTTGGCGACCCGGAAAAGCCGAAACTCGTGTTTTTTTTCGACGAAGCGCATTTGCTCTTCAAGGATGCTTCCCGCGCGCTGCTCGACAAGATTGAGCAGGTCGTGCGGCTGATTCGCTCGAAGGGCGTCGGCATCTATTTCGTCACCCAGAATCCCGCCGATGTCCCCGACAACATTCTGGGTCAGCTTGGCAACCGCGTCAATCATGCGCTAAGAGCCTTTACGCCACGCGATCAGAAGGCGGTCAAGGCCGCCGCGCAAACCCTGCGCGCCAATCCAGAAATCAATACCGAAACGGCGATTACCGAACTGGGTTCCGGCGAGGCGCTGGTCTCGTTTCTCGACGACAAGGGACGCCCCAACATCGTGGAGCGCGTCTATATCCTGCCGCCGGCTAGCCGCATCGGCCCCATCAGCGACGTTGAACGCGCCCAGGTACAGGCGGCTTCCCTGTTGAAAGGCGTGTACGATCAGACGATTGACCGCGAATCAGCCTACGAAAAACTGGCAGCGCGCGCAACCCAATCGGCAACGAAACCGGCATCGCAAGGTTCCGCGCCGCAAAGCGCGTCGAACACGAACAAGCCAACGCCAGCAAAACGTGCCAGCGGCGGTGGTGTGTCCGATGTCCTGTTGGGCAATAGCCGGCGTGACGGCATTCTGACTGCGGCAGCCAAGAGCGTGGCGCGTAGCGCCAGTTCCTCTATCGGGCGCGAAATCGTGCGCGGCATTCTCGGCTCTCTTTTGGGCGGCAAAAGAAAAGTGAAATAAATTCACTTATTGGTCTTTTGGACGATAAGTTTCTGCAATTTCAGCACTGGTTATGCCAAAATGTGCAATTGTATTCTCATGAATAGGTAGCCCCATTTCTTCTTTCAGCATAAGCAACCATCTGGAGAAATTGATAAATACCACTTCATTGTCAGGCGTTAGTTCAAAATAACCGCCACCAGTGTGCGATTCTTCAAGCTCTTCAAGAATTTCAAGGAATCTTTCCTTGTTCAAAACAATCTCATGAATGTCCAGGCTCATCAGATCATCAATAAGCGACATTTCATCAACAATCCACATTATCGTTGGCAATGTAGATGCTTTTTGACTCACTTCATCAAAACTTTTCATGGAAAACTCCTCAATCATCGGTCAGAATCATCATTCTCACGAAAAACGTGGGAAGTTCCCGCGCCGATAACGCGCTCTGCCCGTTTCAATGCGGCGCTTGCCTCGACCAGCAAACTATCCCAGTCTGACGATGGATTTCCGCTGTCCAGCATCTTGCGAAACACGCGATACGCATCGTTCGTACTGTCGTAGGCACGCCTGGTGTCTTCGTCGTTCACCCAGCCGTAAATAATCACCTTCGCTTCTGTGTTGTAACGGAAGAACAAGCGGTATTGCTGGAAGAATCTGGCGCGGAACCAATGTTTGTGCCGCTCACCCAGCGTACCGCCTTGCCGGTATTCGCTTCTGGCCGGGTCTTGCGGGATGACCTCGAACAACAGTTTGAGGATTGCCGCCAGACGCTTGGTCGCATTCTTCTTGAGAAAACCAATACTGTCGTTTCGCCTGTGCGCCTCTACCCGCTCGTTCAGGTCATCCAGTTGATCGAGAAAAAGCGGATGAAGGTAGATTTTCCATCCGTTTGCGACCAGTGGGGACTTCCCGATCATTCATCTTCTTCCAACAAAGGCGCGTCAAGGTCAATCTCGCAACCCGCTACAAGCGCGTGGAGCCGCTGAAAATACGAGGCATCCATCGGTTGAATGTGCTCAGGATGCTCAATGATGTCGCGTTCCAGAAAATCCAGAAAAGCCTCAAGCGCCGGGTCTGATTCATCTTCCGCTTCGCTACGGGAAAGCACCACCTCACCATCCGAGCGAATGGCGTAGTGAATCTTGTCCCGTCTTTCCAGATGCAAGGCACGGCGCACGGGTTCAGGAACAGTGGTCTGGTAACGGTCGGTCAGTGTCGATACGGCTTCCAGGACGGTTTGCATGGCATTCCCTCGTCAATTGGCGGTTGTTCATCAGGATAATGCGCCTGCATTGCCGTGTCAATGCAGAGACACAACCTGCTGCCTTCCACATCAAGACCAACTTTCAGGTGTTGTTTTCCAGTCGGTATCTGGCTGATGCTGCGTGGGCGGGCAGACCTTCGCCATCGGCCAGAATGGCCGCCATCTCTCCCAGATGTTGCGCGCCCTGCTGCGAGACTTCAATCAAACTCGTGCGTTTCTGAAAATCATACACACCAAGCGGCGAAGAAAACCGGGCGCTGCCGGAAGTAGGCAGAACATGATTGGGACCGGCGCAGTAATCGCCCAAGGATTCCGAAGTATAAGCGCCGATAAAAATCGCGCCCGCATGGTGGATTTTTGCTGCCCACGGCGCGGCATCTCGTAACGCCAATTCCAGATGTTCCGGCGCTACCCGGTTGGCAATCACAACCGCTTCATCCAAATCGCGGACGTGAATCAGGGCGCCCCGTCCTTCCAGCGCCGCCTGAATGACCACCTGACGCGGCATGGACGGCAACAGCCGTTCCATGCTGGCAAGAACCCGGTCAATATAGGGCGCTTCCGGGCAAACCAGAATGCTCTGCGCCAATTCGTCATGCTCGGCCTGACTGAACAGATCCATCGCCATCCAGTCTGGATCGGCGCTGCCATCGGCCAAGACGAGAATTTCCGAAGGCCCCGCCACCATGTCAATGCCGACTATCCCGAATACCCGCCGCTTGGCGCAGGCAACATAGGCATTGCCGGGGCCAACAATCTTGTCTACGCGGGGAACGGTCTCGGTGCCATACGCGAGCGCGCCCACGGCCTGCGCCCCGCCGATGGCAAAGACCCGATCAACCCCTGCCAGCGCGGCGGCGGCAAGTACCAGAAGATTGCGCTCTCCGCCCGGCGTGGGCGCAACCATTATCAATTCTTTCACCCCCGCAACCCGGGCGGGAATTGCGTTCATCAACACCGAAGAAGGATAGGCAGCCTTACCGCCCGGCACATAAAGACCTACCCGGTCAAGCGGCGTCACCATCTGCCCCAGGCGAGTGCCATCCGCTTCCGTGTAATCCCAGCCAGATTGAAGCTGGCGCTCATGAAAACGGCGAATCCGCGCCGCAGCTTCTTCCAGCGCCGATTTTTGCGCGGCGGGCAGTCCGTTCAAGGCATCCATACAGTCCGCGCGGGGAATTTCCAGTGCCGCCATATTGGACGCAGAAAGCCGGTCAAAACGGCGGGTATAGGCCAGTACCGCTTCGTCGCCCTTAATTTTTACTTCGGCGAGAATCTCCGCCACGGTTTTTTCGATGGCCTCATCCTGCGCCCCCTCGAAAGCCAGAAGCTCATCCAGCCGCTTTGAAAAATCGGCCTTACTGCTGCAAAGTCGCCTGATGTTCAACATGGTTGTTTCTCCGTCACGCTGCGAAAAGCCTCAATGATAGGCTGTAAAAGGGAATGTTTCAGTTTCAGCGCCGCCTGATTGACGATCAGCCGCCCGGATACGTCCAGAATATGCTCGACCGCAACCAGACGGTTGGCTTTCAGGGTTGCGCCGGAAGAGACCAAATCCACGATGGCATCCGATAATCCTACCAGCGGCGCAAGTTCCATGGAACCGTAGAGTTTGATTAAATCTACGTGCACGCCCTTGGCGGCGAAATGTTCGCGGGCAATGCGGATGTATTTGGTCGCCACTTTCAGCCGCGCCCCTTTTCGCACCGCGCTTGCGTAATCAAAGCCTTCCGGCACCGCGACCATCATCCGGCAACAGGCAATCTCAAGGTCAAGCGGCTGATAAAGCCCCATGCCGCCATGCTCGATCAGGACATCCTTCCCCGCCACGCCCAGATCGGCCGCGCCATACTGGACATAGGTCGGCACGTCGGAAGCGCGCACGATGACAAAGCGCACATCGGGACGGTTGCTCCCGAGTACGAGCTTGCGCGAAGATTCCGGGTCTTCGTCCGGCACGATGCCCGCCGCCGTTAGAAGCGGCAGGGTTTCGGAAAAAATGCGCCCTTTTGAAAGCGCCAGGGTAATACCAGTCACAGGAAACCTCAAAACAGAATGGAGAGAAAGCAGTATATTTTAGCGCGATACGCTAAAATGTTTGCTTTGGCAGCAACATTGCCATTTTGGCAGCCCTGCTGCCGCTTTCAGGAGAATTCCATGTCCATCAAGGTTGCCATCAACGGTTTTGGCCGCATTGGGCGCTGTGTCTTTCGCGCCATTTACGAACAGGGGTTGGAGAACGAATTCGACGTGGTGGCGATCAACGCCCCCGGCGATTTCGCCACCCACGCCCATCTGCTGAAATACGACACCACGCACGGACGCTTCAAAGCCAAGGTCGAGACCGAAGGCGACAGCACCCTGGTGGTCAACGGCAAGAAGATTCCGTTTCGTTTTACCACCGCGCCTAAGGATATGGACTGGGCGGCCTACGGTGTGGAAACGCTTCTGGAATGTACCGGCGTTTATACGAGCAAGGGAAAGGCGGAAGCCTTGCTGGCGCAGGGCGCGAAGAAGGTGCTCATTTCCGCGCCGGGCGGCAATGACGTGGATGCCACGATTGTCTATGGCGTCAATGAAAACAGCCTCACCTCTGCCATGACGGTCGTCTCCAACGCTTCCTGCACCACCAATTGTCTGGCGCCGGTTGCCAAGGTGCTTTCCGAATCCGTCGGCATCAAGCAGGGATTGATGACCACGGTGCACGCCTACACCAACGATCAGGTATCGGTGGATGCGTACCATACGGATTTGCGCCGGGCGCGCGCGGCGGCGGCCAACATCATCCCGACCAAGACCGGCGCGGCTTCTGCGGTGGGATTGGTGCTGCCGCAACTGAAAGGCAAATTCGACGGTTTTGCGCTCAGGGTTCCGACCCTGAATGTTTCGCTCGTCGACCTAACTTTCACGCCCGAACGCGCCACGACGAAGGAAGAAATCAACGCGCTCATGACTGCCGCCGCCAATGGTCCGTTGAAAGGCGTGCTTGCGGTCAATACCGAGCCGCTGGTCTCATCCGACTTCAACCATAGCACGGTCTCTTCCACCTTCGATGCCACCCAGACCCGCGTCCTTACCGGCGCGAACGGGGAAACGCTGGTCAAGATACTGGCCTGGTACGACAACGAATGGGGATACTCCTGCCGGATGCTGGATACCGCAAGGGCATGGATGCGCGCCGCGTAACGTCAGTCACGTTTTTTTACATGCGAGATGCCCGTTTTGCGGTTTGCCTGCCTATAATGCGGCATCATTTTTTGTTTCAATTTTTTTACCTGTAAGGAAATTCCATGATGAACCTGAAAAAATTTGCGGTTGCCTTGGCCGCTTCCTGCCTTCTTTCCGCGCCCGCCTTCGCGCAGAGTGTCTATGTCACGGTCAACAAGGTACCTGTGCCCAAATACGTTGCCGATGTGCTGGTTGCGGAACAGAAGGCGGAAGGCGTTGCGGATGGCGAAATCCTGCAAAACAACGTGCGCGACTACCTGATTCGCCGCGAGCTGCTGCTTGCGGAAGCCCGCCGCGCCAAGCTGGATAAAAAGCCGGAAATCCTCGGCATGATGGACATTGCCAGCAACGGCGTGCTGGTACGCGCTTTTGTGGAAGACTACATCAAGGCCAACCCGATTGCCGACTCCGACGTAACCGCTACCTACGAGCAGCTTAAACAGCAGATGGCGGGAACTTCCGAGTATCGCGCCCGTCACATTCTGGTCGAAAAGGAAGCGCAGGCGAAAAACATCATCGCCCAACTGGGCAAGGGGATCAAATTCGCCGCGCTTGCCAAGTCTTCCTCGCTGGATGTAGCGAGCAAGGACAAGGGCGGCGAGCTGGAAGGCTGGATGAGTCCTGCCGCCTTCGTGCCGCCCTTTGCCCAGGCGCTCACCCAGTTGAAAAAGGGGCAATACTCGAAAGAGCCGGTACAGACCGATTTTGGCTATCACGTCATCATGGTTGACGATGTCCGCTCCGCCCAGTTTCCCCCGCTGGATCAGGTGCAGGCGCAAATCCGGCAACGCTTAAGCCAGCAAAAGGTGGAAAACCTGTTGAAAGAACTGCGCGAAAAGGCAGAAGTCAAATAGGTTTTGCAGATGGCGGTTGAAAAACCATTGGTACTGCGGGCGGCAATTGTTTTGAAAAATCATTGCTGTCCGCAGGACATTTTTTTGTATAATCTGTCGTCATGTTCAGTCAAGCTGGAAGGCGTTTCCTTCCGGCATCTTTCAGGAGAATGACCATGCTGCCCAAGATTTCCCTTTGCATTCAAAGACTTATCCCAGCCAGCATTATAGCGTCATGTAAGGCGCGTCAAAGGCAGAGAGAAAAAGGTGTGGCACATGCCGCGCTAATATTTTTTGCAGTGATTGTCGCGGCGGTAACGGTTGGGGGCTTGGCATGGATGGCGCACAAGATGAGCCAGAATAGCCGAGGCAGCCAAGGCAACCAAAGCAGTCAGGATAGCGCGTCGCGCACAGCGCCGCGCGGGTCGACATCGTTGCCGAATTCGTCGCCAGAGTTACGAATCGAGCCAGATTTACTTGTCGGGGAGTTTAGTGGTAACTGCGAAGACATTGAATTTGCGGGCGTGAAACTGGGCATGAGCTACAGGCAGGCAAGGGCGGGATTGGTAAGGCATTTCAATCTTTCGCCTGATGAGGCGCTGGAAAAGATCAAGCCGGATACTGGTTTTCTCCGCTTTCATCCGTCTATCAGAGACAAAAAAAACCCTACCAAGGCCGAATGGGATCGCGCCGCACAAGAAGCACCGCTTACCGGCTTTGACTACAACTGCGAGGGAACAGGAACAGGTACTCTAAGTGATCCTGTTCGCTGCACCACATCGCAATACCTAAGGGCACAAACTCTCGTGCCAAACCCGATAGCACAGCCTAGCGCAGTATTTGCTTTTTTGCCTTATGTTGACCGTGCGCTCACCAGGGGGGAAGTTATTGCTAAATTGGGTTCCCCAGACCGATTGGACAAGGAGGATGATACATGCCATGATGCGGATGGCAAGGAGACTTGCTTGCGATGGGGGGAGGCTCCTCCGTTTGGGAAAAATTCTAAGCGGCGGACTTGCAAGTGGCAAGGCAAGGAAGTGGGGCAAGGCAAGGTAGTGACATGGTCAGCAACATTTTGGTTTGAAGATAAGGAGGTGGGTGTTGAATGGCCGACGTTACTCCTTACGGTACACGGTCCGGATGGGGTACGCGGTCCGAAAGATCCGAATGATATAGGGACATCAGCAGATGTGTGGTTGAAGGCCAAGGGTTGGTGGACAGAGGCCGATGAAAAAAATGTCGGCGAACTGGAGATTGAAGGCATTGACCCGGCAGAACTCAAAAACTTGCAAGCGGAAATCGAAAAACTGTGCCGAAGCACGGGTGGAAAAGCGCCTGGCTGCAAAGAAATGGAAGCATTAAAGAAAGGAAAATGAACGCGGGCGGTAAGGTCTTGCGACTACGGGCGGCAGGTCTTGC